>CALHBL010000085.1 GCA_937930825.1 uncultured Bacteriovoracaceae bacterium | reverse complement strand
ATTACTACTGCTCAGGTCCTTGTTCTCATTCCTGCTCGCTATGCCTCAACTCGCTTTCCTGGAAAGCCACTGACCTTATTGGCCGGCAAGAGTATGATTGAGAGAGTTTATTCTCAGTGTATGAACGGTACACATAATTCCGCCCAAAACCTCTTTGAATTGGACGTCGCAGTGGTGACTGATCATGAGAAAATCGAAACACATGTTAAAGATTTTGGTGGAGTCGTTCACCGGGTAGATGATGATGTGCCAAGTGGAACACAAAGAATTTGTTTAGCTTGGGAGCGTTTCTACCACCAAAGAAAATACGATCTTATTGTTAATATACAAGGGGACGAGCCCCTTTATACTTTTGACGATCTGAAGAAGTTAATCAATTTTCATTTGAGTTCTTCCTTTGATGTGGCAACTATGCTTCACAAACGTGAGGATGATGAAGGCTTTAATGACCCCAATAGAGTGAAAGTGGTATGGGAAGAAAAGAGTGGTAAGTGCTTCTATTTTTCTCGCGCGGGAATTCCTTATAGAAGGTCTGTTCTTTCTAAGCACTCTAAGCAGTGGCATCAGCATGTCGGTGTTTATAGTTATAAGCCTAACTCTCTCAAGAAATTTGTTGCGCAGGGGCCTTCTCTCTACGAAGAGTTAGAGGGACTGGAGCAGTTGCGGGCGCTTTCTCTAGGTCTGAGTATTGGCGCTACAATTATAGATCATGAATTAATCGGAGTTGATACTCCAGAAGATAAAGAACGGGTGGAAGGAGCATTGTTGTGAACCAAGGGCAGGCTGTAAACAGAAAAGCGCAGAAGAAGTATATCTTTGTTACTGGGGGAGTCTCCTCTTCTCTAGGAAAAGGGCTTGCGGCAGCTGCAATGGCCTCTCTTCTTGAACGTCGAGGTATTAAAATTAGCATGTTGAAAATGGATCCGTATATTAATGTAGATCCCGGTACAATGAGTCCGACCCAGCATGGAGAAGTCTTTGTTACAGATGATGGAGCGGAGACAGATCTGGACCTAGGCCACTATGAGCGCTTCACTTCCCTCACTCTGCATAAGTACAGTAACTTCACAACTGGACAAGTTTATATGCAGGTTATCGAGAATGAGAGAGAAGGAAAGTATCTCGGTAAAACAGTTCAAGTCGTGCCTCATATAACAAATGAAATTAAAAGAAGAATCCATGTGGCCTGTGATGACTCAGAACTTCTCTTGGCCGAAATTGGAGGAACTGTTGGCGATATTGAATCCCTTCCTTTTCTTGAGGCGATTCGCCAATTCTCTCAGGATGTCGGGCATGAAAATGTTCTCTTTGTTCACTTAGTTTTAATTCCTTATTTAGGCGCAGCAGGAGAGTTGAAGTCTAAGCCTGCTCAGCACTCAGTGAAAGAGCTAAGAAGTATTGGTCTCTCTCCTAATTTAATTATTTGTAGGAGTGATAGAGAAATTGATGAAAGTATTTTTGATAAAATTTCTCTCTTTTGTAATGTGCCCAGGCCTCATGTCTTTAGCTCTATTGATTTAAATTCTATTTACAAAGTTCCCTTAAATTTTCATAAGCAAGGTTTAGACGAGAAGATAACTGAACTCCTTGGTATGTGGACTTCAGTTCCCAATATCTCAGATCTAGAAAAAGTAGTTCACAATTTTGAGAATCCCTTAAAGAAAGTTCGAATAGGGATTGTTGGAAAGTATACCGAGTTGATCGAATCATATAAGTCCCTTGATGAGGCCTTGAATCACGGCGCTCTAAGTAATCAGCTTGAGTTAGTTCCCACGTATATCGATGCAGAGGAAATTGAAGCTGCTAAAGATAAGGCAGAAATCCTTGGAGATATTGATGGTATTCTCGTTCCAGGTGGCTTTGGTAAAAGAGGAACTGAAGGAAAAATTCAGGCCATCAAGTACGCAAGAGAGAATGACATTCCTTTCTTTGGTATTTGCCTTGGCATGCAATTGGCCATCGTTGAATACGCTAGAAATATTGCTGGAATTTCTGAAGCAACTTCACAAGAGTTTTCTGAAAAGGGTGAGTCTGTCATTCACTACATGGAAGGACAAAGTGATTCAGGATCAAAAGGGGGGACCATGCGCTTAGGTGCTTATGCGTGCCACCTCAAAGAGGGGACTTTGGCCCATCAAGTTTATGGCAAGAGTGTTATTTCAGAACGCCACCGCCATCGCCTTGAAGTTAATAATAAATTTAGAGAACCTCTTGAAAAAGAAGGTATGGTTTTTTCTGGGGTAAATGAAGAGTTTGGGCTAGTAGAAGTTGTAGAGCTTAAGAACCACCCCTTCTTTATAGCTTGTCAGTATCACCCAGAGTTTAAATCTAAACCCTTTTCTCCTCATCCGCTCTTTAAGAGGTTTGTTGAGGAATCAGGAAAACGTATTAAATAGGAATAGTTATGGACGATTCAACTAAGGATCCTTTTCTTCTTTTTAGTGGCCCCTGTGTTTTAGAAAGTGAACAGTTGGCCATTGATGTGGCCATGAGTTTAAAAGAACAAATGACAGGCTTAGGGACAAAAGTAAAATTAACTTTTAAAGGCTCCTTTGATAAGGCCAATAGAACAAGTATTGATTCTTACCGTGGCCCTGGCATAGAGAAAGGCTTAAAGATTTTAGAAGCAGTGAAGGCCAAGACAGGCCTTCCCGTTATTACTGACTTTCACTTACCTGAGCAAGCGGAAGAAGTTGCAAGTGTCGTGGATACTCTACAAATCCCGGCATTCCTATGCCGGCAAACTGATATGATCGTCGCAGGAGCTAAAGCTTGTGCTAAGCATGACAGTACTTTAAAAGTAAAGAAAGGGCAGTTCTTAAGTCCAGAAGAAACGAAGAATATTGTCGACAAGGCCGTTAACTTTCTTATGAAAGATAGAATCTTATTAACTGAAAGGGGGAGCTCCTTTGGTTATAATAACCTAATTGTGGATATGGCCTCTTTTTCTATTATGAAATCCTTCGGTGTTCGTGCAATTCATGATGCTACTCACTGTGTTCAAAGACCCGGTGGTTTAGGGAATAAAACAGGTGGTAAGAGAGAGCAAATTCTAGTTCTTGCTAGAGCTGCTGTTGCTGCGGGAGCTGATGGCGTTTTTATGGAATGTCATCCAAATCCTGAAAAAGCATTGAGCGATGCCAGCACGTGCCTTGAACTTTCTAAAGTATCGGGAGTCATTAATTCTCTTCTCAAAATATATGAGGTTGTTTGATGGATTCAAGGGAGAGTTTTAGTAACTTAAGTGCTGAGTTAGTTGAAAAACTTAAGAAGATAAAAGTTTGTGCCTTTGATGTTGATGGCATCCTCACTGATGGAATGGTTTGGTGGCAAAGTGAAGAAGTGGGCTGGAATCGAACATCACATACAAGAGATGGCTATGGATTGAAAGTTTTGCAAAGGGCCGGACTAAAAGTGGGAGTGATTACCGGTGGGGATAGTTTATCAGTCTCTAAAAGGTACAAAGAAAATTTAAAATTAGACTTCATCTACTCTGGTAATGAGGATAAGAGACACGCCTTCAGTGAATTATTGTCTAGTGGTTTTGAGACCTCAGAGATTCTTTATATGGGAGATGAGTTCTTTGATACCCCTCTTTTGAGGGCGGCCGGCTTTGGAGCGACTGTTCCAGAAGCCGTTAGTGAAGTGAGAGAAGTAGTCGACTATATCACCACTCTTCCTGGAGGAAGAGGTGCCGTTAGGGAAGTTATAGATCTAGTCCGATACGCACAAGGGATTGTCCCTAATATTCCTGATTTTCCCTTATGAGAGAATAATGAAAGCAATTGATCAGCAGAAATTAGATAGAATAAAGAACCTTCTTGAATCCGAAGAGAGTTTTCCTCTTCAGTATACTTTTAAATTCATTGTTCCCAGCGCTCGATTGGCCAATATTCTTTCTTTATTTCCAGAAGAAGAGCAATTATCCACAAAGCCAAGTGCCAAAGGAAATTATATTAGTGTTACGATCATCAGAAGTGTTAATTCTGCAGATGAAGTTATAAAGGTGTATCAATCGGTGTCAGTTATTGAAGGAGTACTCTCTCTTTAAGAGGAGTGGAGATAACCCAGAAGGAATTCCAAGTGGTAAAAAAGAAATATAAGAAAGCACTCGTAATAGGTGCCGGAGCTTTTGGGACTTCTATAGCAACGGTTCTTGCTACGACCTTTGATAGCGTTATTCTTAAGGTTAGATCACAAGATGTTTATGATGCTATTAAGGCCGGTGAGAACTCTGTTTACCTTCCTGGCCTTCCTATTCCAGAAAATTTAAGTCCCGCTCTGACTTGGGAAGAGGTTGATGCTCACGGAGGGGGAGATTATGAACTCCTCGTTAATGGTATTCCAACTGCTGGTATTTCAGGTTTTTATGGAGAGAATTTCGATAGGTTTGATAAGTACTTATCCCGTGGTGTTCCTATTGTTTCTCTATCAAAAGGTATTGATCCTGTTACTTTGGAGATGGCGGATGACCTCTTCTTTGATCTCTTTCCAAAGCATAGAGAGAATTTTACCTTTTTATCAGGACCTAGTTTTGCTAAAGAAATCATGATGGAGCAGATCACGTTAGTAACCTTAGCTGGTAAAAATCGCAAGACGATAAAGAAAGTTATAGAAATGCTCGAAGCCCCTTACTTTAAATGCCTCGGCTCCTATGATGTTAAGGGTGTTCTTCTTGGAGGAGCGCTTAAGAATGTTATTGCAATTGCTGGGGGGGTTATTGAAGGACTCGGCTACAATCATAATACAAGGGCCGCAATGATTACGAGGGCCATTGCAGAGATGCTTCGCTTTGGTGAAGTTTTCAATGCTAGGGCCGAAACCTTCTATGGACTGTCAGGTATGGGAGATCTTATTTTAACCACTACAGGTGGACTCTCTAGGAATAAGAACTTTGGATTAGAAATAGCTAAAGGAAGAAAGCCTCAAGAAATTATTGACTCACAAAGAACTGTTGTTGAAGGTTTTAAGACGGCCAAAGCGGCCTTTCTTCTGGCACAGCGGTACGAAATACGAGCAAGAATTTTTCAAGGGGTTTACAAAGTTCTCTATGAAGACTTTGACGCCCGAGAGGTCATTGAAAGCATGATGCTTGTCCCTGCTAAATTCGAAAAAGAGTAGAATAATTTACTAGACTGATTCAATGGAGTATCTATCCAAGAATTTTAATCTAAGTTAATTCTATTTAAAAAGTAATATATTTTAGTTAATTTAATTTAATTTAAATCTATTTAAATTTTTACTTATTTCACATTTCTTGAATTCAAAAATTTCTTTCTCTACATATTTATAAACAAGATCTAGAGTAGCCTGTTGCACCGTGAGTTTTTAAGAAAAAAACTTAGTATGTAATTGATATTACTAACAAATTACAAGGATGAATTACATGGTAAAGAAAATAAAGTTCTTACTCTTTTTAATCCCTCTCTTCTTAATGTCATGTGGTGACAACAATGGTGGCAACCCGGGTATTGGTCCTGGCCCTGTTAATAGTGGAGATGAAAATACTTCAGGTAGCGATCCTCTAAAGCCGGACACTCCAGCAAATTATGTTATCTCTTCTCCTACTGGTGATGCTAATGGTGTGAGTAATGCTGGTTCTATCCAGCTCATTGATGGCGCTACCGGTGAACAAATTGGCGAAACAATAGCGGGCAGCACTGAGAATGATCAGCTGGGTAGTTCAGGTATTACCACTCTACCTAATGGAAATATTGTCATCGCTTCTGAGAATCATGATGTTGATGGTGTGGTCGATGCAGGTTCAATCATGATTATTGATGGAGAAACTGGGGAGCAAATTGGTTCAACTATCGCTGGAGATAACCCTGGTGATCAGCTAGGAAACTCAGGTGTAACCACTCTCGCTAATGGGAATATTGTCGTTGGTTCTGAACTCGATACTGTTGACGGTGTCGCTGGTGCAGGCTCTGTCAGAATTATTAATGGGGCCACAGGAGAGCAAGTTGGCGCTACTCTTGCTGGAGATGAAAATGATGATGGTCTTGGAAGTTCAGGAATAACTCCACTAGGTAATGGTAATTTTGCTGTTGCTTCTGAAAATGACAATGTTAATGGTGTTAGAAACTCTGGTTCAGTTAGAATTATCAATGGAGAAACTGGGGCTCAAATTGGTTCTATCATCTCCGGAGATAATACTAATGATAAACTCGGTAGCTCAAGTGTTACATCTTTAGGCAATGGGAACTTTGTCATTGCTTCTAGTGGAGATGATGTTGGTGACCTAACTGATGTAGGGTCGGTCAGAATTATTGATGGGACTACTGGGGACCAAATTGGTGCTTTAATTTCTGGAAAGAAGTCAAAGGATCAGCTAGGAAGTTCAAGCGTAACTAGTCTTGGTAATGGAAGCTTTGTTATTGCTTCTCAAAATGCTGATATTGATAATGTTATTAATGCAGGTTCAGTCATGATTATTGACGGAGCAACTGGAGAGCAAATGGGCGCAACGATCTCTGGAGACAATACAGGTGATCGCTTTGGAAGCTCAAGTGTGACAAGCCTAGGTAATGGTAGTTTTGTTATTGCTTCTGAACTTGATAATGTTGAAGGTGTGACTAATTGTGGGTCAGTCATGATTGTTAATGGAACGACTGGAGAACAAGTTGGCGCTTTAATCGCTGGAGGCGATCATAGTGACTTGCTGGGGAGTTCAAGTGTAACTGCTTTAACAAATGGCAACTTTGTGATTGCTTCAGCAAAAGACGATGTTGATGGTGTTGTTGATGCAGGATCTATAATGATTATTAATGGAACGACCGGAGAGCAAATTGGTTCAACGATCTCTGGAGAGAACCCAAGTGATCAGCTTGGTAGTTCAAGTATAACTGCTCTTACTGATGGGAACTTTACGATTACTGAAAATGATGATGCAGATGGAAGTTCTATCAGAACAATCAACGGAACCACTGGTGAAGAAATTGATGATAATGTTTCTGAAGACGATGCAGATGAAGTTTAATTCGAGTAAATAGTCTTTAATTTTTCTCGTTCTTGTAGGATTGATAATTGAAAAATATTTTCAATATCAACTCTACAGGACGAGAATACTCGAGTGGTACTAAGGCTCAAACTACACGGCGTAAGGTGTGCAGCTTGAACTCCTTTCTTAGAGATTTTCTTTAATTTTAGCGATAGAAATAGTTTCCCCTAATTTGACCAATGTTCCATCAGCTCTTTGAATAAAGTAAGCGGGAACACCAACATAGCCGTGCTTACGCAGGAAATCTCCAATTACAGGATCATACTTAGTCCAGTCGGCAAGTAGTAGTTTTATACCATTGTCGGCCACTAGTTTTTGAAAGTCACTTGTCTCTATAACCAGTTTCTCATTTACTTTACAGGTGAAGCACCACTTAGCAGTGAAGTCTATGAAGACAAGCTCCTGCTGATCTTTGAGTTCACTCATGAGCTTCTCTGACCATGGCCGCCAAAAGAGCTTTCCGCTTTGATTCTTCTCTCTTAAAAGAGGCGTTTGTCCTCCTTGTTCAGACTGACTTAGATCAACTGAACTGGTTATGGGGGAAGTGAAGAGGTTTATCAGAATGAGTATGGGTATTAAGAAGAAAAGGGATCTCCAGAGTAGCTTCTTAGAAATATTCTTTCGATAGTAGAAGGCAAAGAAGATGAAAATCAAGGCAGTATTCAATTTCATCATGGGAGTATTGCCATCAGTTAAACTGGTGAAGACATCCACTAGCCAAAGCGCAGTTAGGATAAGAGTGAGACCTAAGAATTTTTTGACATGCTCCATCCACATACCGGGTTTAGGCAGTAGTTTTATCGTAGCTGGAAAGAAGCCAGTTAAGAGAAAAGGAAAAGCAAGGCCTAAACCAATGGCCTGAAAAATAAGAATAATGGTAAAGAGACTTGAGCTAAAAGCAAAGGTGAGGGCCGTTCCCAGAAAAGGTGCGCTACAAGGAGTTGAAAGTATTGTTGCCAGGACTCCACCAAAGAAGTCTCCAGAGAATCCTTCTTTTAATTGAACATTGCCAAGGCTCTTTCCTCCAGGAGTTGCAAACTCAAAGAGACCAAATAAGTTTAGAGAGAAAATAAACAGAACAATAATCATCAGGCCAACAAAGAGAGGACTTTGGAGTTGAAATCCCCAACCTACATTTTCTCCTGTTGATTTTAGCACAATGATAGAAAGGGCCAGCGCAAGGAAGGTTGCAAGAACTCCAAGAGTGTAGAAAATATTGTGCTTAAGAATACTCTTCTTTGATTCATTAGAATGGGAAACAAGGCCAAAGAGTTTGATCGAAATAACGGGAAGAACACAGGGCATAATGTTCAGTATGAGGCCACCTAGAAAGGCAAAGAGAAGTATGTAGGGGAGTGATTCACTTTCTTTTTTTTTAACGACTTCTTTGGCCGGGGTTGGTGAAGTCACCTGAATTTCACTTTTCTGAACCTGGCCTTCAACAAGTTCCCCCGTATCAGGATTCCTTGGAACTATGAAAGACATACTTTTGAGGAGTTCATCTTGAGTTTGTGAGCCTCCTTCATCAAATCGAGAAAAGGTTTTTTCAATTATAGAAAAGCTTTCGTCTACTGGGTTTTGAAAAAGAAAAGAGAGTGTGATGGGGCTTTTAAAAAGGCCATTCTTTGGAAAATCAACGGGAGGCTCCATATATTCACCATCCCATGCAATACTGATTCTTCCGAAGAGATTGCCTTTTGAGTTTTTATAAAGTTTCTCTCTTTTTATATCAAGCAACTTCTGGCGAAGGGGAGTCAGCATACTAAGAGGGTGAAAGAGTTCTTTTGAGCCGGGGTTAGAAAATGTTGTATAAATGATAAGTTCAGATTCTTTAGCGCCCTTCTTAAGCACTATATCCAACTCTTTGGGCCATGCCGCTTTCTTGGGAAGGGCAGAAAGAGCTGAGCTTAATTCTTGAGCGCTTAATTTAAAATCTTGAGCATTTGAACTTGTAATAAGCTTAGAGGCGTCTAAGTTGGCCTCAATATCGACTTTACCGGGAATGCAAATATGCTTACAAACTAACCAAGTTGATTTTACAGAAAGCTTATTGGCAGGACTTAAGCCGGAGGCTTTGAAGAATCGCGTATAAGTACCGGAGTATCCATAAGCGAGAATATCTCCTTTTTCAATATAGCGCTTTGGATAAGGCCACTCTAACTCTTCAATTGTGCCGTTGTTAATTTCTATGGTTGTGGGAAGACCTGCATCGCCAGGGTTCTTCCAGTAGGTGTGCCAGTGGGAAGCATTTCTATAGCTTAGGGCGTAGATAACTTCGTTATTCTCACCAAGAAAACTTGAAAGACTCGTCTCTACAGGTCTTGTGGGAATATCTTCATTGGCCGTGGCGCAGAAGAGGAAGAAGAAGGTAAGAGTGACTTTAATAAGAGCTTTATTCATCTGTTGTTATTCCTGTCGTTGTTTTTGAAGTTCCTATTATACACAAGAACCCTATAATCTTGCTATCATCTATATCATTTTTAATACTCTCGAATCTTTGAGATTTGTCAGTAATTATGACATGCTTTGGACTTTGTTTCGTCTGTAGTATGAAAGGGAGGTGTCATGTTTGAGCCAAAGTTGCCAGAACGTATTATTTGCCTAACTGAAGAGTCAGTTGAGCTTCTCTACCTCTTGGGCGAAGAGCAGCGAATCGTTGGAGTTTCTCAATATGCTGTTAGGCCGCAAAAAGTGCGGGAAGAAAAGCCTGTTGTCAGTGTCTTTACCCATGCCAATCAGAAGAAGGTTATTGAAATGAAGGCCGATCTTATTATTGGCTATAGTGACATTCAAAAAGATATTGCTAGAGATTTAATAGATCAGGGGCAGAATGTTTGGATTAGTAATCACCGAAGCCTGAGAGAAACAGTTGATTACTGTGCAGCACTAAGTGCTCTGATTGGAGCCCAAGAGAAATTTGAAGAGTTGCTTAAATCTTGGAACGCTAAGTTTGCTCATGCCTTGAGTTTCTCTAAAACCTTAGTAAAGAAACCGAGGGTCTATCTTGAGGAGTGGGACGAACCCCTTATCTCAGGGATCTCATACTTCTCTGAACTAGTTGAGTTATGTGGAGCAATTGATATTAATAAGCATCTAAGAAGTGGCTTTAAGGCCTCAGAGCGATTTCCTATTGAGAGTCATATTATCAAAAGTAATCCTGAAGTGATTCTGGCCTGTTGGTGTGGAAAGAAAGTAGAGCCACAGGTCATAAGAGATAGGGTAGGCTGGGAAAGTATTGATGCTATAAAGAATGATCGCATTATTGAGCTGCCGCCAGAGGTTTTTCTTCAACCTGGGCCCGCGCTCTTTGAGTCAGGGATTGACCACCTTATTGATCTCTTTAATCCAAAGTCATGAGAAGAGCTGCGCCTAAAGCGCCCGCACTATCTCCAATTTGATGGCGAAAGACTCGAGGCTTAGATCCTTTTACAAAGAGTGCACGCCAAAGTTTTTGTTCAAGACCTTCATAGATGTACTCAATTGTGCTTACACCGCCACCTAGAACAAAGAAGTGAGGATCATAGAAAGCAGCAAGATTAGTTAGAAAATGCACTAAATTTTCACGATACTCTAGCAGGAGTTGATGAGCGAGAACTGTCAACTCTTCACTAGGGTCACCTTCCTTACTTAGTTTAAAAATTTCGCTCGTTCTTAATTCTTTAGCTTCTTTAGGGGCCCTTTTTCTAAACTCAGATTCCACCGAACTTCCAGCAAGGTATTGCTCAGCACAGCCATGTCTTCCGCAGTAGCAAGCCTTGCCCTTTGCTATCAGAACACTATGGCCTATTTCTACTGCACCTCCATGAACACCGCTATAGAGCTTTCCCCCTATGCAGAGTCCACCACCGCAACCTGTTCCTAGAATAATTCCAACCCCAACAAGTTTGGATCTATCGATGCCCCTATCAATGCTGAAAGACTTCCCCGCACCTTGAAGCGTTTCAGCTAAAGTGAAGAGGTTGGCATCGTTGGCCACTCTTATATTAGAAATTTGAGTTAATTGAGTTAAGTCATCTCTAAAGTTCATACCAATGAAGATTTGAGAGTTTCCATTGATCATTCTATGAGATTGAGGATCAACTGAGCCTGGTAGAGCTGCACCAAGACCAAGAATACTTTCTGCTTTAATTTGATGATGCTGCAAAATAGTCGTAATCAGCTGAGCAATTCTCCTCATTACATCTTCGTAACCTTGCTCCCTCAATGTTGGGATACGCCTGGAATCCACTTTTCTTAGTTCACGGCCCACAGGAGAGCAAAAAAGAGCGCACTCTACCTTTGTTCCACCTATATCCAGACCTAAAATATACCTCTCATTCATTATTGGGATTGTAGGAGGATTGACCCCTTATGTCAGGTAGTTAGCCTCACTTTGACAAACTGAAGTCACCTTTAAAATACCTCATACTCTTTTACTCAAGAAAAAGACTAAACTTTTATAGCGATCTTCCCGATAACTAAGAGAGGAGCCACTTTTGGTTCACTAACATTTATTGGTTTGAGGTTAAAGTTCATGAAAATTTCAGGAATATTACTACTTACTTCGATAGTTTCCTTTAGCTCCTGTGAGCAGTGGGATCATCTCGAAGCAAAAGCAGAAAGAATCAATCGCTATGAGAATGTCTCTCTTCATCTTTCTAAGGAAAATAGAAATTTAAAAAGTGAGATCAGTCGCTACAGGGCCGAGATTCAAACGCTGAAATCTGAGAAGAGCTATTTAAAAATTCAACTCGAAAAGTATCAAGACAAATCGGCCAGATCTAGTTCAAAGGGATCATCTCGAAAGATTGCGAGTATCGCCCCAGTAAATGCAAAGAAAGACCTTGTTAAGTTTGACATTTATAAGTGGACACCCTCGCAAGTTCAAGCAATGGCCCAGAAAGAATTTGAAAGTAAGAATTATGAAAAATCAGCACAATTCTTTAAAACATTTTCTACAAGGTTTCCAGGACACAAGAGTATTGATGATCAATTCCTCTTTCAAGCTGGGGTTGCCTCGTTTGAATCGAGAAAACATCCTAAGTGGACTATAGAGCACCTTGACCAGCTGGTTAAGGCTTACCCAACTTCAAAGTACTATCGCGGAGCAAAGCTTTGGATGGCCTTAACCTATCTTCAACTGGGAGATGATCAGAAGTTCTTCTCTACTGTTGAGGAATTTAGAAAGAAGTATCGCAACACTGAAGAGTGGAAAATATTAAGCCCTCATTATGAAAAGATAGTTCAGAAATATAAGAGTAATTAGTTTAAAGGGAAGCGCAGAGATGATTAAGGTAATTAGCTTTTTAACGATATTATTGATGATGAGCCCCAACTCTTTTGCTGGGAAGTCCAATATAATAGCTGTTGTTAGTGGTCTTAAAGGAAAGGCGTTCTTTTCTGTAGGGGGCAAGACTATGCCCTTAAAAGAGGGGATGCATCTAAGCTCTCAGGCCGAAGTTTTTACAGAAGTTGGCTCCCAAGTTTCAATAAATGACTACTATGATCATATTTATCATCTCTCTGGTGCTGGCCATATTATCTTGCATAGAAACTTAGTTGAGCTCAAAGAGGGCTACCTCTGGATTAAGAGTTTGGCTTTTGATGAATTGAAAGGACCGTTAAGAATTTCTACGGCAAATGCTATTGCTGTCAATAAAGTAGGTGAGGCCATTGTTAGTTTCGATTCCTACTCTGGTAAAACTCAAATACTAACAGTTAAAGGAGATTTCATCTTTAGAAACTCACTTAACCAAGTACAGTATGTAGGATTGACTGAAGGTCAATTTTCTTTTATCCAGAATGAACATGAAGAGGGTTCTCCTCGCAGACCAACTCCCATCGGTTATGCAAGTTATCAGAAAATAACAGGCTTATTTTCTGACGTTGAGGCAACTGATAAGACCGCGATGATAAAACCAAAGAGCGTTCCAACAACTAAGCGCTCTGTTGCTAAGAGAGTTCCGGCTTCTCAAAAAACAAAGTATGCCGACCCCTTTGCAAGGGCCCTCGGTGAGGCCGCTCCAAAGCCAAGGCTAACGCCAAAGAATACAAAGCAAGGAGAGACAATAATTATCAAATTGCGAAGTCCAGCAAGTATTAAGAAAAATACAGATACTTTAATAAACTACTATCATAAGAAGATTAAGAAGTTAGCTACACCTGCACCTAAGAGAGTGTGGAAGATGAAGAATGGGCAAGGAAGAAGTAATGTACCCATTGTTATTTATGGATCAAGAGCAAGTACAGCTACAAGAGAGAAGTTAAGTCCAAAATCAAGTCGTAAATCAAGCAAGAGATCTAAGAGCAGATTTCCAGCATCAATAGCTCCGAAGTCAAAAGTGATGAAGCAAAGAACTCCTGCTAGTGCCAGAAGAATGGTGCCAAAGGTCAAGAATAGTGCCTTTGAGCGAGGCTTAAGCAGACAATATAAGAAGCAAAAGCGCCATGATACTGAAGTAAATGATCTAATTGATCAATTAAAGTCTGTCGATATGGACTATAAGAAAGATTACTAGCACTACTGGAAAGGAACCCCAGCAGCACGCCTAGCGGCGCGTACCTTGAATCTTAATACCATCCGGGTATTCAAGCTGGAGGACTATATAGGAGCTGAACTATTCTAACCCCTCGTCAATCCCTTCTTAAGCCTCTATAATGTGAGACAAATTCATCATTAAAAATGGAGTCTCTCATGACAGCCTCAAGTCCTCTTGCTGATAAGCCTTATCTTACTTATGACGATGTCCTTTTAAAGCCTGGGTACTCAGAGAACCTTCCGAGCGAAACGATTTTAGACACAAAGTTTTCTAAGAATATCAGTCTGAAAATGCCCATTGTTTCAGCTGCTATGGATACGGTAACTGAATCTGAAACGGCAATAGTCATGGCCCAAAATGGTGGGATCGGAGTTATTCATAAGAATATGCCCCCTGAAAAACAAGCGATGGAAGTTAAGAAGGTCAAGAAGTATGAGTCAGGAATGATTCTTGACCCTGTGACTGTAGGCCCTGAAGAGACCCTTCAATCAGTGATTGATAGTAATAGGCGCCACCGTATTACTGGGGTTCCTGTTGTGGATAGTTCAAGAAAGCTCATCGGAATATTGACCAGTAGAGATTTACGTTTTGAGACTAACTTTAGGCAGAAGGTTAAAGAAATTATGACGCCGATTGAGCGTTTAGTTACTGCGCCAGATGGGATAGAGGCGGAAGAGGCCAAGAATATTCTGCATAAGAATAGAATCGAAAAACTTCCTGTTATTGATAAAGAAGGAAAGTTAAAAGGCCTTATAACCATAAAGGATATTCTTAAAGGAATTGATTTTCCAGATTCTAATAAAGACAAACTTGGTCGTTTGAGGGTCGCCGCGGCGATTGGAGTTGGCGGAAGAGAAGAGGAAAGAGCAGCAGCACTTGCTGAAGCAGGAGTTGATGCCATTATTATAGATACTGCTCACGGGCATTCTCTTGGTGTCATTCAAATGGTGAAGACATTAAAAGCAAGGCATAGAGAAATTGATATTATCGCTGGTAATGTTGCTACTGCTCAAGCTTGTGAAGACTTAATTGCTGCCGGAGTTGATGGAATCAAAGTAGGAATCGGACCAGGTTCAATCTGTACAACTAGGGTTGTTGCTGGCATAGGTGTTCCTCAACTCTCAGCAATTCTTGATTGCTCAACAGTATGCAGAGCTGCGGGGATTCCTTTTATCGCTGATGGAGGAATTAAATATTCAGGAGACTTAGTTAAAGCTCTTGCCGCTGGGGCCAGCACCGTAATGCTTGGTTCACTCTTTGCTGGTACTGACGAAACACCTGGAGAGAGAATCCTCTATCAAGGCCGCTCTTATAAAGTTTATCGTGGCATGGGCTCGTTAGGTGCGATGGTCTTAGGCTCAAAGGATAGATACGGCCAAGGGGCAGTTGATGATCTTGGTAAGCTTGTACCTGAAGGAATAGAGGGGCAGGTGCCTTACCGCGGAAGCTTGGCCTCAAGTATTTTCCAACTCATTGGCGGGCTTAGGGCCGGCATGGGTTATATTGGAGCAAAGAATTTAATAGAGTTAGTAGAAAAGGCTCAATTTATTCAAATAACAGCTGCTTCCTTGAAAGAGAGTCATCCTCATGATGTGATGATTACTAAAGAAGCCCCGAACTATTCAAAGGCCTAACTGATGCAAAGTACTACTCGTAAAATTTGGATTGTCGATTTTGGCTCCCAGTACACTCAACTGATAACTCGTAAATCAAGAGAACTGGGCTTTAGCTCAGAGATTGTAACTTTGGAGAGTGTTAAAGAATCCTTTAGTCAGGGCAAGAAGCCAGAATGCTTGGTTCTTAGCGGTGGTCCTGATTCTCTTTCTACTGATAAGACGGATTATAGTTTTCTCTTTGAGCAAGACCTTCCTATTCTAGGAATATGCTATGGCCATCAAATTATGGCCTCTCATTTTGGAGGAGTCGTAGCGCCAGGAACAATTGCAGAGTACGGAAAGTCTCAGATTCAGTTAACTGGTGGCCATACCATGGGCCCAATACCAAAAGAGTTTCAAGTTTGGATGAGCCACTTTGATCATGTAACCAAAGTTCCTCAAAACTTCAAAACCATCATGCAAAGTGATAATGGCCTCATCGCTGGAATGGTTGATGAAGGCTCACGTCTTATGGGCCTTCAGTTTCATCCGGAAGTGGAGCACTCAACTTGTGGAAAAGAAATCCTGTGTTACTTCTATGAAGAGGTAGCGGCCCTTAAAAGAGATTGGAGTTCTACTGAAATGTTAAAGGAGACTTCGGCCATCGTTAAAGAGGTAGGGGATGCAAAAGTTCTCTGTGCTTTTAGTGGTGGCGTTGACTCTCTGGTAGCAGCGACTATTGCAGATAAAGTTATCGGCAAGAATGTCTACTGCTTCTTTGTTGATAATGGTTTACTCAGACCACAAGATTATGGACATATTGAAATTCTAAAGAAAGAAACTCCTCTTAATATTGAAATTATAGACGCTAAAGATAACTTTCTAGGAAAGCTAAAGGGAGTGAGTGATCCAGAAGAGAAGAGAAAGATCATTGGCCATACTTTTATAGAAGTCTTTGAAGAAAAAGTTCACCAATTTGAAAGAGAGCATGGCATCCACTTTGAGTACCTCCTGCAAGGGACTCTCTATCCAGATGTTATTGAAAGTATTTCTCCCCATAAGAAGGGAGGCAAGTCGGTAACGATTAAAAGTCACCATAATGTTGGTGGCCTTCCTGAGCGGATGAAGCTGAAGCTTCTTGAGCCCCTTCGCTACCTCTTTAAAGATGAAGGAAGAAAAATTGGTGAAGAGCTCGGTCTAAAGCATGAGTGGGTTTACCGTCATCCCTTTCCAGGGCCTGGGATCGGTATTCGAGTTCTTGGCGCCCTTGATAACTCATCCATTGAAAAAGTTGGTCACAGTGATCAAATATTATTCGAAGAGCTGCATAAGGCAGAGATATATGAATCTATCGCCCAGGCCTTTACTGTCCTTCTTCCCGTCAAAACTGTCGGAGTTAAGGGAGACGGCAGGGCCTATGAAGAAGTGATTTGCTTAAGAATGGTATCAACCACAGACTTCATGACGGCAACCTGGACTGAACTTTCTCATGACTTTCTTTCAAGAGTTTCAGGCCGCATAACAAATGAGGTAAAGGGCATCACAAGAGTTGTTTACGATATAACAAGTAAACCACCTGGAACTATTGAATGGGAGTAGAAAGATTTTTTTAAGAAGAACTTAGGATGGTCTTTACTCGCTTTAAAAGCTCTGTACACTCAGTTTCACCAAGTCCATAGAGCCTATGACTAGGCTTAAGCTCACTTGAACTATCACCTTTCTTACTACTGAAATGGGCGATTCTATTATTGAGGTTATTTCTAAGAGTGCGCAACTTCTTAGGTGAGTACTCTGATAGGTCTGAAAATTTTTCGTCTAAGGTCTTATGTATATTATCCATTAGTTTAAATACCAGAAAGGTCCGGAGCACGCAATTTACTTCGTGGTCCGGACCTTTGTTTTCTGGAATGAGTCAAAGTATGTGATTTTGAATGTATACCGTAGCGGTGTTACTTTTTTTCATGGGGTTGTATTGAGTCTTTTTAGGCACTTAGGGCCTTGAAGAGAGATGATGTTAGAAACTAGAGGAGATTAAAAGGGAGCAACCTCCCTTTTAGCATTCTTTGTAAAAGACCCTACTATAGTATTTGAAACTCAAAAGGATATGAGATTGATAGGGACCACATCTCTTCGATGTCTAAAGTTGAGCTTGCTGTAGCAGTT
>CALHBL010000084.1 GCA_937930825.1 uncultured Bacteriovoracaceae bacterium | reverse complement strand
ATGTGCTCTCATTGGCGGTGAGACTGCAGAGATGCCTGGCATGTATCGTGATGGAGAATATGACCTTGCAGGATTTTCAGTGGGAGAAGTTTACGAAAGAGATATTCTAGGAGGGCAAAGAGTTAAGGCCGGAGATAAATTGATTGGTCTGGCTTCCGACGGTTTTCACTCTAACGGCTTTAGTTTACTGCGAAGAGTTCTAGAAGGTGAAGATATCACCACTAAGAAGAACTTCTTAACACCCACAAAGATTTATTGGAAGGCCGTCAAAAAACTCTTGAAAGAAAATCGTGTCAATGGCATGTCCCATATTACGGGAGGCGGGCTTTCTAATATTGCTCGTATGAACCCGCTTCTAGGTTATAGTATTTCTGTGAGTGAGCAAGAATGGACTAAAGATATTTTTGATGAGAAGTACCGCTTTATAATGAAGAAAGGTGAAATTGCCTTTGATGAGATGATGAGAACTTTCAATGGCGGTATAGGTTTAGTTCTCGCTGTAAATAGTGACAGCTCAAATATGAATGCTCTTTCAGATCACTTTTCGAGTGAAGGAATAGTGCATTTTGACTTGGGTGAAGTCGTTGCTGGGGAAGCAGGGATTGTTAAACTCGATAATTACCGCTTTAGTTAATCTAAGGAGTAATATCACCTTTGATAGCACACTTGAGCGAGCCTCTTTTCTTCTTACAACGGATCGTTTGATAATTAATCTCGCCTTCTTTGAGGTCTCTATGAGAGATGCCTCTTTGGATATCGATTTCTAAAAGCCTGTCGAAGACTTCTTTTTCTAAAGGCGACTTATTGATATAGGTATCTTTTCCAAGCTTCTTATAGGGAATTTTGTCGACAATAATCTTAGTCTCATCACCAACGATTGTTTCTCTTAAGAGAATGAAATTTCCCTTCGAGAGAATAAGATCACCCGCTCTGCCTTTTGGAAACTTCTTCCAAGAAAGCTTGCCTCGTTTAACGGACATACCTTCCTTATGCATCTTATAAGTACCCCAGATTTTCTTATTTCGCTTATAGGTCACTCTGTAGTCAAAAACGGCCTTACTGGCATCGACTGACAAGCTTATGAGAAATAAGCTCAATATTAGAGGAATAATTTTAAATTTTATATGTGTTGTTTTTTTCATCACTATTTTACATTCAATTTTGAGGCCATTTGAGCTAAAGCGATTACAGTAGGTTGGTACAAGAAAAATGTTTTTATAAAGTGAAAGTGTCAATAGTTTAGTCAAATACACCTTATTCTAGTTTTTTTAAAGTTACTTATAAGACAGAATAGAATATCTAGGCGTGAGTTTAGAAGAAATCTTCTATCATTTTTTTGAGCATCTTACCGATAAGAAAATAGGTAAGGAGCTTATGTGAAAATTCTGCATGTTGGAAAGTATTACTATCCCTATTCAGGTGGTATGGAGTCTGTTGTAAAGGATCTGTGTGAAGGACTTTTTGAAAAAGGCCATGATGTTACAGTCCTTTGTAGCCACGATAAGACCGAGCATGAAGAAGTTGTCATAAACGGAGTGAAGGTCATTCGCGTTCCGCGTACGGGAGTTCTCTTTGGCCAAAATTTAAACCCCTCTTTTCACTTCTATTTGCATCGCTTGAGTAGAGGAGCAGATCTCGTTCATATTCACTGCCCACATCCTCAAGCAGAATCACTCTCACTGACACTATCAAAAGAAATTCCAATCGTAGCAACCTATCATAGTGATGTTGTGAGACAGAAAGTACTTCTTAGTTTATATAGACCAGTCTTTAATTCTTTCTTAAAGAGAGTTAAGAAAGTCTATGTTCCAACTCAGAACCATATCGACTATTCTCAATTTCTAATTCAAAACCGGCATAAGTGTGAAATTATTCCTTTTGGTATTCGTGAAGATTACCTGGCCAGTACTGAATCTAATCTCAACTATGCTAGAGATTTTAGATCTAAGCATGGAGCCTATGCACTCTTTGTTGGTAGGTTAGTGGGTTATAAAGGTCTTCCCGTACTCATTGAAGCGGCAAAGAAGATCGATACAGATAAGAAGGTTGTTATCGTTGGTGATGGGCCAGATCGCGAAAAGCTAGAAAACTTAATTAAAGAAGAAGGTTTAGAAGATAGAGTACTTCTGCTTGGAAGAGTGATGGACTCAGATGCTTTTGTAGGTCTCTATCATGGCTGTGAAATGTTAGTGCTTCCTTCGGTTACGCCTAATGAGAATTTTGGAGTTGTTCAGCTGGAGGCCATGGCCTGTTCTAAACCAGTCGTGACCACAAATTTAAAAAGTGGTGTTCCGGCAGTTGGTATTAAGAATGAAACTTGCTTAATCGTTAACCCTGGAGACTCTAACGAGCTAGCTGATGCTATGAATAGTATCTTCAATGATATTGAGTTAAAGAGTAAGTTAGGTAGCGCTGGTCGTGTTCATTTTGATAGAAATTACACATGGAGTAATATGATTTCCATGCAAACTTCTTCCTATAGAAGAACAGTTGAAATTAATGAGATTGTTAAAAAGCACACAGGAAAGAAAGCGGCTTAGATCAGCTCGACCTTATCTTTTCTCTTTTTTAATTTCTCAAGGGCCTCTTCTTTTTCTACTCTGTCGCAGGCCAAACGTGACTTCTTAGTGCAGGCCTCTTTAAAGAGCTTCATGGCGTGGGCCTTATCTCCATATCCTTCTTCAAAAATAGCTACAACGAAACAGGATCTAGGAATACCCTCATCTCTACATTTCTTTTCTTGAATAAAGAATTTATCAATTTTTTCTTTCAAATCACAGGACTGTCTGTGATAGCCCTTGCATGCACTTACAAAGAAAGAGTGTGAAAGTTTTCGATTATATTTTAAGTGGTGTAATCCTAATTGATAGCAACTCTTCTCCTCTCCATTGTCACAGGCCTTAGTGAAGAAAGTTAGAGCGAGCGGTGAATCTCCATCCTTCTTATATCTCCAAGCAAGTTGATGACATGAAATAGCAATATTCTTTGAGCAGGCTTGCTCGGCCACTTCATAGGCCTGGTCAATATCACCGCTATCTTTCAGTGAAGTATGCCATAGGCCACACGCAGGAGAGTCTAATTTTTCCAGGCATGCTTCTTTTAGGATAGTGAATGCTTTTTCCTTATCATTTATCCGTATGGAAGATTTGGCCATTTCCAAGCAGGCATTTGAATCACCCTCGGCGCATTGAGCTTTTGTTTCTTCC
>CALHBL010000083.1 GCA_937930825.1 uncultured Bacteriovoracaceae bacterium | reverse complement strand
CATTAATTTTCTCTTTGATCAGTATGGCTTCTTTGAAAAAAAAATCATTCTTTCGGTATGGACTGGAAAACTACAAAAGCTATACCCTAAGCAGTATCAATTAATTAAAGACTCTCTAATAAAGAAAACCGAGAGTGGAATTTCACAGTGCTGGCCTGAAATGCCTATTCTTCCCACAATAAAGAAATAACAGCGGCCAAAAAGTGCAGCGATTAAAGAAGGTGCACTAAAAGTCGAAATTTTTTTGATAGAAAATGCCAATTTCATGATCAAAATCAAACCTTCCATTTTCTTCTAACTCAGCTTGACTCCATTCATCCTCTAGTGGGCCATCATGATATCTCAGTGCACCTCGAAGACCTACGGTGCCTCCTTTTCCCACTTCCCAAGTTTTTTGGATTTCCACCCCTACACTTTGTCCTTCGTCACCATTACCAAAGAACTTTTTCTCACCAGCTAATGTTAGAACAAGGGAAGGGTCATCTGAATCCCCAAGACCTAAGGATAACTCTCCTCTAACATTGAGATTACTCTCCCTTGAACCATCACTTGAGGCAAAAGCTCCTACTTCCGTTTTGGCCTTCACGACTGCTCTATTAGATTTATGAATAGTCCAATCTTTACCTAAGTTAAGACCTGCGCCAACTCGGCTACGGTCTTCCATATGATCAACATTATGATACTGAATAGTACCTTTATCTTCATGAAGTGCATGCCATGATTCTTGCATTTCTATGGCGGTTCCACTTCTATCACTTAACTTTTCAGCTACTCCTGTGACCCTGACATAGGTATCCTTACTCCCTAGCTTATGACGAACTTCAATCTCAACTCCTTCGATATTTAGAAACTCTTGATAAGTTTTTCCATCCACATCTTGATGAAATGTGCTTGTGTACTGTTGTCCATTTAATGAGTAAGTTCTTGATTGAGGTGCAAGTCTAGAATAGCCTTTAGAGTAATGGCCTAACTTTACAGAACCTTTTTCAAAATTAAACTGAGCTGATTCAGCTATATCAAAAGTAGCCCCCCTATCATCACCCTCAAATTTTGACTTACCCTCTCTTTTAACGAGTTTATAGCCACCATGAAGAATATTATCGTTTCCACCCATTAAATTTAATTCATAGCCTATTAGCTTTCCCATTGGACTAAAGCCTTCCTGATGCATTTTAAAATCAAAAGTATAGTCATCAATATCTGCACTAGCTTTTGGAGAAACTCTAACCTCAAGAGCAGGCCCTTGATTAGGAAAGTATTCTACCTCCCCGCATCCACTTCCTTGAGGATTATTCATGGTATGCTCAATATCGTGAAGCATATTAAGACCACTGACTAGAGCTGTCTCTGAACTTGGAGTAAAGATGGCCACTTTATGATGAAAAGACTGGAGCTGTTTCGCGATTTGCGCGACATAAGCTGGGTTATTCATTTCTTTTTGTAAGTTAGTGATGATGTGCTTGGCCTCATGCTGAGAAAAACGCTTATTTCCTGCTGGTGTTTTAAGAAAATAGACCTTTCTCTTATAATCATAGCTTATTGAACTGCCCTTTCCTTGCCAGACAAGTTTCTTAGATGGTCTTTGTACAGTTCGGTGAGTAGGACTATTAGAATTCGGTGAAGGCATCTTTTTATGAAAAGATTTTAAGGTTGTATTTATTTGTGCTACGTAAGAAGGATTCTTCAAAGAAGAAGAGATTTTCGTCATCATATTCTGATAATTCTTCTGAGAAAAGGAGCTTTCTCCTGAAGGTGTTTTTAGAAGATAAACTCTCTTCGCTCTATCATAACTTATAGAATGGCCTCTTCCCTGCCAAACAAGCTTCTTACTATATGTAGTGCCCGTGTATAAGATAAAAAGGATTAAGGTCATTGATCGTATCACCCCTAACTTATCGGATTCAGGGATAAAACCTTAAATTCTGTTGATAAGAATAACTAAATCCTATCCCTATTTACTGACTCCTATTCAGTGATCGGTTTAATCAACTACACGTATCTAGGTATAAGGGTATAAGAACATGCCTACTTTTGGGACTTAACGAATGGAATGCATCTTGTCCCAAAAACATGTACCATTTCACTCGGGAAGTATTTGACCACTTCGAAACTGAATACTTTCCAAGTTATCCTTAAAAAGGATTAGTTCTGCTTCTTGATGACTCTCAATGAGTTTAAGGCCCTCTTTATCCAGTAAGACATTATCAAATTCACTTAGGATAACGCTTTGCTTTATAGTCATTATCAATCTCAATAATTCTCTTACAAAAATCAGCCTTGAATTTTTCGGCCAAATTCCCAGAATCGTTCTTTACTTGAGAGGTACTAGTCAAGGTTCCTTCCTATGTTAAGTTGCAGCATTTTTAGAATGGTTTTATGACAAAGGTAAGTCCCTATAGCAACTCAGTCCTCTAAATCAGCACTCAAGCTATTGAAAATTTATAAAATATCAGGACAATTGAGTAGTAAACACAAATGCTGTCCCAAACTGATTCTTGATTCCTTTTTTTTTAGGGCCTAGGGTGCTAAAAAATAATTCATTCGGAGTCATTAATGAAATTTATAAGCTTCTTCTTACTTCTTATCCTGAGCTTGGATACTTTCTCTATTCCTTGCACTCAAATCCCAACGACTGTGCCTGAAGAGTCATCTGTAAAGTCTCTTCATGATCCTTGTGCAAGTGGCAACAGCAACCCAAACCCTCCAGACTCCCACTTTGAACGCTTTATCGTTATAGGCGAGAGGATAGCTGAAGGAGAAGGGCCTCCAATCATTAATGTTGCTACAGGTGGCGCGCCCCTTGGTGGATTTCCCGGTGGAACCTCTTCGGGCAATGGCGAGCCAGGACCTAATGGTGGAAATACCGCGAAGAAGCGCAGCTGCGTGCTCTTTGCAGGGGCGCCCAGTGGTATTGGCGTAGTGGCCAAAAGCTGTAAAGGTTTTACTGATCCAAACAATAAAGCTTTCAAGGTTATGCTTGAAGACTTTAAGGACGAAGTAAGTAGTCAAGCTCAAGACCATGTGAGGGCCTTAGTGAAAAAGGCAATGCCGGCACTCCCTGAGCGAATCCTAGAAGGGATCAGCATTGAAGCTCAGGACCTTGTGACAGGGGACATGCTTGATGCGCAGATTGATGCAATTTTAAATGACGTCCTCTCTGAAATGCGCGCCTACTTTAATGAGTTTGATATAGAACCATTAGATGGAGATGACTCCTTTGCTGATCTTGAAAATCAAATTGTCGCCCATTCTCTTCGCTCTTTAAATCAACGTGAAGCACCAAGAATTGATTTGCGTGATTATGAAGCGCCAATAACTAGAAACTTCAGAGCTTCAGGCGGGGCTTTTGGAAAGAAAATTCAAAACCTAACAGATCGTCTCGATGCCTCTTCACCTAGTGAAGAGCATCGCGTAAGAGCAAAGAAGTTTGCCTATGTGGCCGCGGATGTCGCGGATCAAGAGAATTATCTCGGCCATAGGGAAAACGCAGATCTCGCCCTTGAGATCGCAACAGAACTCACCGACTTTGCTCTGAGTGTGACTCCCATTGTCTCTGTAGCAAAAGACGCCTATGAGCTCTTCTATGGGGTAAATGAAATCACCGGGGAAGAGCTTACTAAAACCGATAGGGCCTTTGCAGCTTTAGGGCTTTTAACTTTAGGGAGTAGTAATTTTTTAAAAGGTGGCGGAAAGCTTCTTAAGAAGATTGGATCGGAGGTTGCGATAAGGTTTCCGGGAGTGCTTAAGAAAGGGGCGAATGCTGCGATTGATAAGGGGCAGACTATCTATGATTCCGCATGGAAATCTCCCCCAATAAAAACGCCGTTTGGCAAAGCAACACAGGAAATGACCAAAGATGCAATGACTACACGAGCGAAGGTTCAGAATGGTGATTTCATGTATCGCCTTGGAAAGAGGGGTAGAAGCCAAACTGGTAAGGATGCTCAGTTTTGGTCTTTAGAACATCCTAAAACCCTTGGTTATTCACAAAGATACGGTATTCCAGAAGAAAATATTGCTAACGCTGACTTCATTGAAAGAGCAACAATTAAAGATGGTAGTAATTTCGTAACAAGAAAAGCTCCACCTGTTGGAAATAGTAAAGGTGGCGGTATCGAGATTGTGACAACAAAGGATGGAGTGAGTGTAGAAAGTCATTCTTCTCTAGATTAAGATAAAATTAGGAGCTATCAATGTTTGATATTTATAAAGAGATAGATTTATTAGTTGAAGATTTAAAAAAGACAAAATATGAAAAGTATAGTGACTCTATAAAAGAAGCTAAGTTATCTGGTAGTGTTGCTACTGAAATACTAGCTTTAGTTTTAGAAGAGCTAAATAGACATAATCAAGAGATAGAGAAGAAAGATACTCCTTTCATCGAAAGGGCAAGAAGGATTGAGGTTGAAATTAAAAAGGTATTAAAACTAGATTGAATAAAATAGCTAAGACTAAGCCTCTTTAGGACCTTTAACTCTTTAAGTATGAGTACATGGTTACTTTTGGGACTTCACGAGTTGAATGCATCTTGTCCCATAAGTATGCTAGTACCGTCTCAGAGCAACACAAATCATATTTGAAGGTAAGACTAAAATCAAAGAGGTTCTAGATTTACAAACAGGTAATCTTATCTTCCCTAAAAAGTAGGTTAATTATGAATAGTACAAAAAATAGACTACTCGATTATTTTATAAAGAAGATGCTTGAACTCTATGAGGTTACAGAGAATCAATCAAGGTTCTTATTTGATAGGTGGAATATCATTGATAAAAATGATGAATCTTCCATAAAGACTTTTATAGAAAGTGATGATGTCAGAAAAGTATTTTTTATCCAACCTGAAATAAATATTGCTAAAGAATATACTTTAGATGATCTCAAGAAGATTGGCATAGAACTAAAAGAGCTGGATAAGGAGAAGCATATTTATAACGACTACAAATATAACCTACTTTGGGAAGAAGTTTATCATGGCATGGCAGATTGCTGGAGTGGCCACTATAAGGTAAAAAAGCCCGTGCCTGATGATAAACACCTATTATAAAACCTAAGTATGAGTACATGTTTACTTTTGGGACTTAACAAATTGAATGTACCTTGTCCCAATAGTATAAAGTACCATTTCGGAGTTACTCATGGCCGTAAAAATGTAGCTCTATCAATTCCAAAAAGGTTCCAACCAAAAAGGTTCCAACAGACTTTTCCTGAAGCGATGGATTAGTAGATTTGAAATATATAGTTCTTGTTTGCAATAACTGAGAGAAAAGGGTCGACTAAAGAATTCTTAAGGATATATGAATGGTGTTAATCTCAAATGCCATTTAAAATATACTCAAGAAAATTTACACAATGTTTCAGGAAAAGTCTGTTGGAACCATCCTAGGAACCATCCTAGAACCATCCTAAATTCTATTTCTCAGAAGCAGGGCCTTACCCGAGCTAAGCACTCGGCCAAATAACTGACTCATTCTTGTCGACTGGGAAATAAATTACATTCTAAAAATTTTTTTCGAAAATGACGTAACATATCATTGAGTAGATTAACAAGTTTATAGAGGTGATTTTCTATTAAACCCTTTAAAAAGAAGAGCAATATTCCAAGTGATCCCCTTATCTCAAGCCCAGGGCATAAGAGTAAGATCCATCACTTACACCTTTTAAAAGGCGACCCAACTCAAACTGAGACTAAGCCTCTCAGGTCTATTGAAAGAACAACAACCTTTTCAACCCACTACTCTCTTAGCCCCCAACTCTACTTTCAAGACCAACTTCTTGATTGTGAATTTCAGAATATCAACTTCTCTGGAGCCTGCATCCATATCAAGACGGCAATAGCCGGCAGCTTAAAGAATCAAGAAAACAAGCTGCGCCTAAACCTCAAGCAAGGCAATAAAATCTTCTCTCATGATGTTAACTTTAGAGTTGCCTGGGAAGATCGAAGTTTTACTCATATCATTGGTCTTGAATTCATTAAGCCGCAAATTCCTTATGAGAGACAGAGCCAGCGTTTTTTAACCAACGCTAACTATAGGCCAACCTTTGTTTTTAAAGATCCCCTTGAGCCTTCCCGTAGTATTTACGGAAGCCTCTATGATATCTCCATGGACGGTTTCGCCTTTGTGACCTCTATTACGAATAAGCACCTCTTTGAAGGAATGAAAATTGAGGGTAGTATCAATTTCCTTGAAAGCTCCACTGAAATATCGACTCGCATTCAGAGTATTTCTGCCAATGGTAATGTTCTGCGCATTGGTTTTTCTCTCATCAATACCAGTGAGTACACGACTCTTTACAAGAAGTACCTCGCTTCTTTTTGCTTTGAGTTTCCTAATGACAACGTAAAGTCTAAGAAGAGCTTTGGTGATGCGATTACTTTCTACCGGATAACGACTGATGAGCAGTATCAAGATGTGATCAATCTCAGGTATCAAGCTTACGATAGTAAAGATAAACTCAATGAGGATAATATGAAATCCCTCGCCCCAGGAATCAATAAAGAAGGGGTTATTATTGGTGGCTATATTTGTGGAGAATTGATTTGTAGTGCAGAGTTAAAAATTAAAAATTTGGGGCATCAGTTTTTAATAGATAAATACTTTCCTCTTAGTACATTTTGTGAGGACGTAAACTCACTAATGGAAATCAATCGATTATGTATCCATTCTAATGCACAAAAAAGTGACGTTCTACTCACTCTCTTTAGAAAAATACACCTTTTCTCACTCAATCATGGTTGTAAGAATGGACTCGTATCGGCGACTAATGAACTCAAGCCAATTTACCTTAGACTAGGGGCTACAGATACAAAGAAGACGTATCCTCACCCAACTTTGGAAGGCCAAGAGCTCCATATCATGTACCTTGACTCACGATGCTATACCGAAGCGAGGAATATGAACCCCTTAGCTTGGAAATATATTTACGAAGAAACCCATTCATTCGCCAACTCAAATGGTCTCGTTAAGCCTATCAAATTCAGTCTCAAAAAAAAGGTTGTTCTCCTCCTTTCACAAATTTTACTTAATAGAAGCAAGAAAACGAAGAATAATTCAAATAAGAAGAGTGAGTCAAAAGTTGAGCTTAAACATACTAAGCAGGATTTCTCATCTCAAATAATTTACCCCTATATTAAAGCAGCTACTCTTCTCACAAGTGAAGAAGTTACAACCAATCTCTTGAAAGAGTTCAACTTAAGTTTATCTTATTTTAAAAATGCCTCCAACTGGGTTTCCATAGACTTCTTTGATGACTTTTTAGAGCTGTTGAGTAAGAAAATTGATCTAGACGATTTATCCATTCTTGCTGGCGAACTTGCCATGAGAAAAGAGCTCATTGGTCCAGGCTATTACGTTTTAAAATGGTTTGGTAATATTAATATTCTTGTTCGTCAGGTCCAGAAAACTACTGCAAAGCTCAACACAAATAGATACGTCACAGTCGAGTCAATTGCGAAGAACTCTCTACTCATTAATATTCATTTGAAAGATGGTTTTCGCTTACCAAAGCATTCCTCATCTGATTTAAATTTTAAAACACTCCTCCATCATGGTGCTTCGCTAGTTCAAAACACAAAGAAATCAGATATTATTGTTGATCAAGTTTCATCTGCCTACGATACAAAGGGTCCTTCTAGCTTTAAAGTAACATGGAAAGAATCCTCCAATATTTCAAAGTACTTTGCTGTGCTAAGTTACGCCCTCCTCTCATTTGGAATTTATCACTATTTCCCCCAATACCAATTAACCTTTCTCCAAGTCAATACAGTCTGCCTCCTTCTCTACGTTCTCTTTGCAAAATTAAGCGTTAAAAAAGCATTTAACGAGATTGATTCTTTCTACTCCAATGTAGAAGAATCTAGCCGTGCCCAATATGATACTCTCTTTAACACCAAGCAATCCCTTGAGCAGCATCATAATCGGCTCAATATTTTAAATGGTATTTCTAATGAGATTCATGCCTCAAGTAATATTCACTCCATTCTTGAGACGACTACGAAGCTTCTGTGTGAGCGTTTTCACTTTACCCGCTGTATGGTTATGCTCAAAGATAAAGAAAGCAAGAAGCTAACCACTCAATCCCTTTATAGTAGTGAAGAAAATCCCTATATAGAACTTCTGTGGAAGTTTGAAGTTGACCTGCAAAATAAGAACCTTAATAAGAAAGTGGTCAGTGCTGCCTTCCACTCGGGTCAGACTATCCTTATTCGGGATATCACCAAGAATATCAATGAGCTGACTGATATCTCTAAAGGACTTATTGAAAAACTAAAGTCAAAGTCTTATGCCATTATCCCCATCTCAACCAATGAGGAAGTTCATGGGGTTATTATTGCTGATAAAGGGCAAGACACAACCCACGAAATTACGAATCTAGAAGTTCAAACTCTAGAAGAAATATCAACCACTCTTGCCGTTGCCGTTTCTAAGCAGAAGAAATTTGATGATCTTAATGACACCTTAAATGTTTTGAAAATATACAATCCTAGCCTCTTTGAAGATAGTAAGCTCAATATTGGAAAGACCTCTTTAACGGGAAGTAATAAAGTTGTTGTCAGTGGTTTTCTCGATGTCAGGGGCTTTACTGAACTTTCTGAAAATTTCCCTCCAGAAGTTATTATTGAAATTATCAATGATCTGGCAAGACTATGTGAGAATGCTCTTGAAGGCAGTAGTGGTCATATTGATAAATTCATTGGTGATGAGTTCTTCTTTACTTGGGAGAACCAAGACCCCGAGGTCTTAGTAGACCTCGCTTTTAAAACTATTTTAAAAATCAGAGAAGATCTTATCCAATATAACCAAGAGGCGCACGCAAAGAGCTATCCGCAAATAAGAATTGGCGTGGGACTTGATACTGGTCAAGTTCTGAGGGGAAATATTGGAACAGACAAGAGAATGGACTACACCAGTATAGGCAGTAGTGTGAATAAAGCTTCCCGTCTCCAAAGCCTAACCAAGGAATATTCGGCCCAGCTCATTGTCAGTGAAGAGTTCTTTGGAAAACTCAGTGAAAAACAAAAGAAGAATTTTACCAATAAGACAGTCTCCATAAGAGGCTTTCAAAAAGATGAAGAAGTCTTTGTACTAAAGGATCAATGCCATGAAGAAAATAACTGATGCCGTTAAGGCCACCCAAGATGAATTTAGAGAAGTTATTCTTGCTAGTGAAATAGCAGCAAAGGGACTTGAAAAAGATCAGTATATCCGCTACTTACAAATGCAGTATCACCTAGTAAGAGATGTCCAAAAGAACTTCTTCGAAATCGCCGCTCACCCGGATATTTTCCTGAAGCGCAAATTTTCTAAGTTTCTCGTGGGCTTTGGCATTGATGAAGCTCCACACTATAAAATGGCCGAAAAAGACCTCTCCCACCTAGACGCAGGAGTTGGCGAAATCCCCTTTGATGTTGAACTTTGGTGGACATACTTCTCAAAGGCCATCAAAGAAAAACCTCTGCAAAGAATCGGCGGCACGTGCGTCTTAGAGAATATCGGAACGGCCGTTGGCGACTTGATCGATACGGCGATCTCTAAGAGCCCCTACCTCAATCAAAAGAATACAACCTTCCTCATTCTGCATAAGCACGAAGTGGTCAACCACGGCGATGAAATTATTGAGGCCGTCACTGAGGCCAACCTAAACGTGGCCGAAGAGCAAGATGTCCTGCAAGGAATCGAGCACGCCAAAACCCTCTTCTTCAGAATGTTTCACTGGGTATTAACGGGAAAAGAGCTCTATTAAGAGCTCTCCTTTGTTTGAAACGAGGCGCCATAGATCGGAATGTACCTGGTTCGAAACATGGAAAGACTTCTCTAACATAAGGAAGTGATTTACTATACCAGTAGCTCAAAAAATGCTAAAAATAAGGATAAAAGGCAGAATCCTATTAATAAAATATCCACCCATGAAGGAGCTCTATAGAAAATTCGCTCAACAAAATAAAGCTTCTCGATATCATTCTCAGCTCTGTTTCTGTTTCGATAATACATGAAAGCTGAGTATGCAATACCGCAAATTAACCCTAGGATATTTTTGGAGATACGACTATTTAGATAAGGGCCTACAAGGATCATAAATATTGAAAATCCTCCCAAAATTTGAATCAATAGAATACTTACTCTCTTAATTTTCATTTCTGCTTTCAACTAAACCCCATTGCTCAGACTTATTGGTGACGATCTCAATTCTAGTCATAAATAGCTATATTACTCTAGCTTTTATTAGAGTACGATTCGATATGTATGAAATATTTACAGATAAAGAATGCAGGCTTTAGTGTTTTTAATAATTACTGGAATTTTTACAAAACGAATTGGAGGCATGCCTAAATGTTGTGGATGACATAAAAGGCTCATAGCAGCTATCCTCTTTGGTTTAACCAGCAAGTTAAAACTAAGGAGAACTGCTATGACACTCGAAATCGTAACAAATTTACCAAAAGATGAAAATGATCTTC
>CALHBL010000082.1 GCA_937930825.1 uncultured Bacteriovoracaceae bacterium | reverse complement strand
AATACTTTGAGCAGCATCAACAAGAAAGTGAGCACCCACAGCATGGGCCCATTCTATATACTTATCAACTGGATTAACGGTGCCAAGTGTATTTGAAATATGACCCATTGATATCATCTTTGTCTTGGGACCAATTAATTTCTTGAGGGCCGCTTCATCTATCTCCCCCAAATCAGTTATGGGTATCTCAATAACATGAGCGCCCTTTTGCTGAGCAATGATTTGCCAAGGGACAATATTAGAATGATGCTCCATGGTTGAAATTAAAATCTCATCCCCTGCACTTAAGAAGGCTTCACCCCAAGAGTGGGCCACAAGATTAATTGAGTCTGTAGTTCCCTTTGTAAAAATAATTTCATTTTCTTTTTCAGCATTGATGAAGTCTTTGACGGCCTTTCTCGATGCTTCATACTTCATCGTTCCTTGGGCCGAAAGGAAGTGAATCCCCCTATGAATATTTGCGGTCTCCTTAGTATAGTGCTGATTGATAGCATCAATAACCACACTAGGCTTGAGGGTGGAAGCTGCATTGTCTAAGTAAACAAGACTTTTTCCATGAACTTCTTGATCTAGTGCCGGGAAGTCTTTTCTTCTTTGAAGAATATTCATCGTAAATACCTCATTTATTTTGAAGCTCTAATTTTTCGAGAGCATACTTTTCAAAGTGATCAAAGAGTTGTTTGCTTAGCCATGCGGCGGCTTCTTTGTTTTGACAAGTATCGATAACTTCTTGAGTGAAAGCATGACAAAGAATTTTCTGAGCTTGATCTTTTGGTATACCTCGACTCTCTAAGTAGAAGACTTCTTCTTCATTAATTTGACCAACTGTTGCCCCATGGCCACATTTTACATCATCGGCGTAGACTTCAATTTGCGGCCTTGTATCCACATGGGCCTTTTGGCTCAGAAGAAGATTCTTATTAAGTTGAGAACTATCAACTTGCTGAGCATCTCTGTGAATAATAATTTTTCCCGTAAAGACTCCATGAGATTCATCATCGAGAATACCTTTGAAAAGCTGGGTACTGGTTGTATGGGCCGCGCGGTGATGAATATGACAGAAGCTATCGTGATGCTGATTTGATCTTCCGGTATAAAGACCGTTGACACTGGCGTGGGAGCCTTCGCCATTACAGAAGACTTCAATATTATTGCGATTAAGTTTTCCCGTAACTGAAAAGGTAAGATCTGTCAGGTTTGCATCTCGCTCTAAGGTTGAAGTGACTTTTCCAACATGAGCATGATTTTCACCTGAAAGAGGAGCTTTAATATGAGTAAGGTGAGCTCCTTTTTCTAATGTAAGAGAGCAAAGAGTATTACTAAAAGAGTTTTGCTCACCTGGCGCGTAGAATATCTCAAGGAATGTAGACTGAGACAGCTCTTGTGCTTCAACAGCGACTCTTGAGATGATGGTTTCACTTGCTTGTAAATCATGAAGATGAACAATATTGATCAGAGGAGTACTCTTCCCCTTTTGAATTTTTATGGCTACTGACTTCTTAAGACCAATAAGATTCATGGCACTAAAAGCGTCCATAGAATTATCAGCATTTAAACTGGTTTCATCGCTAGTTTCAATAGAGATAAAGTCGGGAAGAGCAGATAGTTCCTTTAAATAGTCGCCATTTCCAAAGACAATTCTATAAGGACTCGGGAGTTCTCCAAGTTCTTGTAAGAGCTTCGTAAAATCTTTCCTGTCATTCTTAGCGAGGCTAAAAGTTTCAGGAACAAAGCGCTGCATATTTGTATACTTATAGTCTTCCTGTTTCTTGTCGGGGATTCCCTTTTCCTCAAAATAGGAAAGGGCGAGTTTTGTGAGGGGGTTATCCCCAGCAAGTGAGTTTAAGGAATTAAAATAGGAGCTATTTAAATCATTCATTTTTAAGCCTCTGTGCTTTGATTTTCACTTTCTTGGATGAGCCAGTCATAGCCCTTCATTTCAAGTTCTAGAGCGAGCTCCTTTCCACCTGACTTAATGATCTGACCTTTGTAGAGCACATGAACTTTATCAGGAACAATATAGTCGAGTAGGCGCTGGTAATGGGTTACCAAAACGGTAGCGTTATACTTACTCTTAAGAGCATTAACTCCCTTTGCCACAACTTTGAGAGCATCAATATCTAAGCCGGAATCAGTTTCATCAAGGAGACTTAGTCTTGGATTGAGAACGGCCATTTGGAGAATTTCATTCTTCTTTTTTTCACCACCAGAAAAGCCAGTGTTGACACCTCTTTCTAAGAAGCTCTTATCCATTTCTAAGAGTTCAAGTTTTGGGGCCAAGTAGGCATTGAATTCTTCTTCATTCATTTGTGAAGCACCTTGAGATTCACAAACTGCGTTGAAGGACTCTCTTAAAAAAGAGAGATTCGTAACGCCCGGAATTTCCACAGGGTACTGAAAGCCAAGAAAGATACCATTCTTTGATCTCTCATCTGCTTCGAGTTCAAGAATACTCTGGCTCTTTCCGTTGATGCTGTAGTTGACCTCGCCTGAACTTACTTCAAATGAAGGATGGCCAGCGATTACCTTAGCTAGAGTCGACTTACCTGAGCCATTTGGGCCCATGATGGCATGAACTTCACCAGGTTTTACTGTTAAATTAATGCCTCTTAATATTTCCTTTACTCCTGCACTTTCATCTGTGAGTTTGGCGTGGAGGTTCTTTACTTCAATCATCACTTCTTCCTTTCTTATCCTACTGAGTTTTCTAATTTCATTTCTAATAGTTTTACGGCCTCAACTGAGAACTCTAATGGTAGAGTCTTGAAGACTTCGTGGCAGAAACCGTTAACAATCATCGAGATGCACTTTTCCATATCGAGACCTCTACTTTGTAAGTAGAAGAGTTGATCTTCACTAATCTTAGTCGTAGAGGCTTCATGCTCTACAGTGGCAGAACTATTCCTAACATCGATATAGGGAAAGGTATTGGCCGAGCACTTATCTCCCACCAGCATGGAGTCACACTGGGAGTAGTTTCTAGCACCATGGGCACCAGGCATTATTTTTACTTGACCTCTGTAATTATTTTCAGAAGTCTCAGCGGAGATACCTTTAGAGATGATGGTCGATTTTGTGTTCTTACCGATGTGAACCATTTTAGTTCCCGTATCGGCCTGCATTTTATTATTGGTAAGGGCCACTGAGTAAAAGGCACCTTGAGAATTATCGCCTATGAGATTACAGGAAGGATACTTCCAAGTTATGGCGGAACCTGCTTCTACTTGAGTCCATGAAATCTTTGAGTTAACCCCTAAGCAATTTCCTCGCTTCGTTACAAAGTTATAAATACCCCCAAGACCTTCTTTATTTCCGGCATACCAGTTTTGAACGGTAGAGTACTTAACTTCAGAATTATCCAGGGCGACGATTTCTACAATGGCCGCATGAAGTTGGTTCTCATCTCTTTGTGGAGCTGTACAACCTTCAAGGTAATTTACATAGGAGCCCTCTTCAGCAACGATGAGAGTTCTTTCAAATTGTCCGGTTTCCTTGGCGTTAATTCTAAAGTAAGTGGACAGATCCATAGGGCAGGTGACGCCTTTTGGAATATAGGCGAAAGAGCCATCTGAAAAAACAGCAGCATTTAAGGCCGCATAGAAATTATCTGAATAAGGAACAACTGTTCCAAGGTATTTTTTTACGAGGTCAGGGTACTCCTTTACTGCTTCACTAATTGAGCAGAAAATAACACCAGCTTTTTCTAGGTCGTCCTTCCAAGTGGTGGCAATCGAGACGGAGTCAAAGACCACGTCGATTGCGACGCCACTAATCCTCTTTTGTTCAGACAGTGGAATACCAAGCTTTTCAAAAGTTGCGAGGAGCTCGGGGTCAACTTCGTCGAGGGACTCAAGGGATTGCTTCTTCTTGGGAGCAGAGTAGTAGTAGAGATCTTGAAAATCGATTTCTGGAATATCTAACTTTGCCCAATTAGGCATGGGCATTTTCTTCCAATAAGCAAAGGCTTTTAAACGGTAATCAAGGAGCCACTTAGGCTCTCCTTTCTTGGCGCTTAAAAGCTTAATGACTTCTTCATTAAGGCCCTTAGGAAATTCCTCAGTTTCAATATCTGTATAGAAACCATACTTATAATTTTCTTCGAGAACGTCTTCCGTGCTCATAAATTCTCCATTCTCTCAAACGCTGAACTAGAGAGAAATTGGGAAGAGCCTGAGTTTTGAATCAGAAGCTCTTCTAGGTTTAGTGATGATAGAAATTGTTGTAATTTGCGATTGAGAAGTTCCATAGGAGTGACGATATTACACTTATTATAGAGGTCACACATGCCCTTTGGGCTTTCGCAAAATGAATTCGAGTCTGCTTTGCCTTCAATCATTGCTGTGATCTCTAAGAAGGTGACTTCTTTGAGGGGTCTGGCGAGGGAGTAACCACCCTTGATACCCTTGGTTGAATTGAGGAGACCATGACTATTCATAATTTGTAGAACTTTGGCGGTGGTATCAAAGGGAGAGTTGAAGTGGTCACAGACTTCACGGGCACTCACCAGATGAATGTCACCACTGTGATCCTCTTTATTTAAAGAGGCAATATACTTGAGCGCCATCAGGGCATATTCAACTTTCTTATTAACCTTAATCATAGGGTTACTTTCCAGCTCCAGTGCTTCCTAAAATTCTTTGGTACCTTTAAATCGGCCAAAAAAAACTTATTTTTGAGAGCCTAGCATGAAAATAAGGCTTTTATACCCTTATATTAAATTTATCTTCAACTTTTAGTGAGACAAGAGGCTTAATCGAGATAAAATGCTACCTTTAGAAGTAAAGTAGAGGGCCGGAGAAGTGATGGATATTATTGGCGAATTATATGACCAAAAGATGGCCAAAGAATTAGTTGGTGAGATGGAGAAGCTGGGTTTCTCTGTCCAGATGCAGGAATTTGAAAATGACTCAGGTCGAATTATTCAACTGCAGAGCTTGAGTAATGATACGACCGGTCAGGCTCGTGAGTACTTTAGAGTGAGGATGGGTCTGCCCGGGGCACCTGTTGAAATTGACCCCGCTTGGTTAGAAATTAAGGCCAAGCCCTTTGGTGTTGTAACGAAGGCCTTAATACTCATCAGCGTTTGCCTCTACTTAGTCAGCTTCAATGATGAGTACTTTTCAATGGCAAGGGAGCTTCTCTCTATCAATTCCAGCTACTCCCAAGGGTTTGAATCAATTAGAAACTTTGAACTATGGCGTCTGGTGACTCCTATCTTCCTTCATTTTGGGTGGATGCATATTCTCTTTAATTGTATGTGGATAAAAGACCTTGGTAGTTACTGGGAGAGTGAGGTTGGATTAAAAGGTTATACTTTCTTTGTTTTCGCCTTAGGTATCACATCAAATATTGCTCAGTATATCGCTAGTGGGCCTAACTTTGGAGGCCTCTCTGGAGTTGTTTATGGACTCTTTGGTCTTTCCTGGGGCCGAACCTTGCTAGGAGATAAAGAGGCGCTACAGCTTCCAAAGAGGGATATCTATTTGATGGTCGGGTGGTACTTTCTTTGCTTATCAGGAGCAATCGGAAATATTGCAAATGTCGCCCATGGAGTAGGCTTAGGCGTTGGGCTTCTTCTATGCCTCTTAGTGCCAAAGTTTAAGGAGTCAGGCCCTCAGGTAGGAGACCTTAAGGTATTGAAAATTATAAGTCTTGCAACATTCTTTTGCTTGAGTAGTTTCGCCATTGAATTTCTTAAAAAGAGTTATTTTTGAAAGGGAAAAGTTACATTTCTAATAAAAAGCCTATACAGGTCTAGTTCAGAGTATGTAGATAATTTCTACTATCTAATTCTCATACTAGGAAAATAAAGTGAAGCTTATCTTATCGGTATTTATCATCATCACCTCTACTTCTCTTTTTGCCAGAAGCTTTCGTTCTGCAGGAGTTAATAAGAATGCCCCGCGCTACTGTGTTGTAGTTTCAGACAAAGACCAATCTCAATCATTTGAGCTGATATTCAAGAGTACTTCCCAAGGAAGCACGGAGTATAGAATTAGGGGGAGCAAAGTCTTTTACCTGGCCAACCTCATTACTGAAAATGAGAACCAATCATTTCAATTTAAAGGTTCAATCCATGGAATTACCCGAACTAATAGTACTGGATTAATGTTCTGGGAGATGAGCATAAGAAAAGATTTCTCTTTTGAGGATGAAGCGCCTCTCTATGAAGGTCAATTAACAACAACTCTTAGAAACCGAAATGAATCATTTCAATCCACTTACAGTGTTCTGTGCGAGTGAAGAGTTTATAGGGAAAACACCATTTCCAATTAAATAAAGAAGGCTACATCTTCTTTGGAGCAGGGATGCCAAGAAGTCCAAGACCAGTTGCCATAATTCTTCCCGTCGCTGCGGCAAGGGAGAGCCTTGCGGTTGCAAGCTCTTCGCTTTCAGCTTTTGCTATCGAACACTCGGCATAGAAAGAATTGAATAATTTGGCAAGGTCGTAGAGGTAAGAGCATAGGTGCATGGTCTGCATCTTTGAGACACTTGAGGCGACTGTATCATTAAAATTATTGAGGTGAATGAGTAGAGCTTCTTCTTGGGTCTTCGTAAGTACTTCCCAAGAAACGGCCTTGCTAGGATCAAACTTTAATTTATCACATAGTGATGTAATACGGGCGTGAACATATTGAAGGTAGGGCCCGGTTTCTCCATCAAGTTTGAGCCAGTCATCCATATTAAAGACAATTTTACGATTATTATCAACGCGAATCATTCCGTATTTAATGGCCCCATTTGCAATCATCTTCGCCGTACTATCTACTTCTTCAGCGCTCCAGCCGCTTTCTTTATCATCTAAGTATTTTTGGAGGTAATCGGCCTTTATTTTAGATTCCATTTGATCTACTAATTCCATTAAGGGAACGATATTACCCTTGCGGCTAGACATGGCCCCATCGGGAAGTTCAACCATGGCGTATTGGAGGTGATGGCAGTCACGGGCCTTTTCAAATCCTATATTTTCGAGGACTTTGAAAACTTGTTTGAAGTGGTGGGACTGGCGGTTATCTACAACGTAAATATTCTTATCAATGCCAAATTCTTCAAATTTTCTACGGGCAAGCTCCACATCTTTAGTCGCATATAAACCTGTGCCATCGGACTTGATCAGCATACAAAAACCGAGTTTGTCTTCACTTAAGTCCATGCCAACAGCTCCTTGATCTTTTATCAAAGAGCCTTTAGTAAGGAGTTCCTGGGCAAAGGCCACGGAGGGAGCATCCATCTCTGACTCCCAGAACCAGCGATCAAACTCAACATCGGCCCACTCATAGGCTTCATTCATGAGCGCTATTGACCACTGTTTGGTCTCTTGCCACAAATCAAAGTAGGGGCCAGTGCCAGCATGAAGTTCTTTTAATATTTCAGTGAGCTGGTCTCTATTTTCTTGTTCATGCTCGCCTCCTCTTTGATCTTCGAGGAGGTTATTAGCTTTGGTGTAAATGAGTCCAAGCCATTCGCCTTTATTGGTTTCAGGTACGGCCTCTTTATTGTGATGCTTGAAGTACCACAGGCACTTGGCCACATGAGTTCCCACATCGCCGGGGTAGGTAACGGCCGTGAGGTCTATGCTCGCATAGCGGCTCATGCGGACTAA
>CALHBL010000081.1 GCA_937930825.1 uncultured Bacteriovoracaceae bacterium | reverse complement strand
CATACAATGCCGCTACTGTTTTCGAAAGAATGAGCTCCATACAAATGACCCCCTCTTCAAGCCCAATACTGAACACTTAAAAGACTACCTTGAAAGAAACCCACAAGTAGAAGAAGTCATCCTCACTGGTGGCGATCCTTTAATTTTGAGTGATCAAAAATTACATTCTCTTCTAAGAGACATTTCAAGTGTTCCCTCTGTAGAGATGATTCGCTTCCACTCTAGAACCCCTATTATTCTCCCCGAGCGACTAACGAAAGAATTCTTAAAAGTATTAGAGAGCTTCAGCGCTCACTTCAAGTCGATCACGATTGTCATTCACTGTAATCACTCTTCAGAGCTTTCTGAGGAACTGGCCATGAGGATTAGACCCTATCATTCAGCAGGTGTTCACTTTCTGTCTCAGAGCGTTCTGCTCAGGGGAGTTAATGATGAGCCGATTGAATTAGCGGGATTATTTAAGGATCTGTACCATATGGGAATCAAACCCTACTACCTCCATCACCCAGACCCTGTAAAAGGGGCAATGCACTTTAGACTCCCTTTAGAGGAAGGCCAAGAAATATATAGAAAGCTAAGAAGTTTAATCAGTGGTGTCATGCTGCCCCATTACATGATTGAACTTCCTAATGGGAGAGGAAAAGCAATTGCTTCTGCCCAAAGAGACTCTCAAAACCGCTGGTATGATAAAGATGGTAAACGTCTAAAAGATAAAGCTATCCCCTAAGTATTCTTTAAGTTCTTTAACTGCATCATTCTCAAGTGGATTTCTTGCAAAGAAAATTTGAAGTTGATTATTCTCCCTAATGGGCGAGAATATTCTGGGGTATAGAGATTTTATCTCGTTGTCATTTAAATAAACTCTAGTAAGACTCTTAAGGCCTTTAAATAGATTAAGAGGTAATGCATTTAATTTTAAATAATTTAAATAGAGCTCTTCTAATTCTCTAAGACCTGAAAAAGTCATGCGGCCTAAGAAACTGATAGGATTAGCTCCCATATAAATTCGCTTGAGCTTCTTATTATTAGAAAAGGTTAGCGGAGATAACCACACAATCCTATTAACACTTAATGAGACTTCTTCTAGCTTAACCAAATCTCTAAGAGTAACCTCTGGAAAATAGCGCAATTCATTTGAATTAAGAATGAGATTCTTAAGTCTAAATAAGCCCTTAAATGACGATGGTCCGACATAAGAAATGTTATTGCCGCCGAGGTTTAATATTTCTAGCGAGGTTAAGTTTAAAAAATTACTATCCCAAACCTTAGTTATTAAATTCTGCCCTAAATCTAGCTCAACTAAGTTCTTTAAATTCATCCTAGCAATAGCGACAATAGAGGTGATTTTATTTTGGGCCAAGTCTAGAGTTTCTAAAGCAGGGTTTTGAGCGAAAGTAATTTGACCCAAAGAGCTCAGCTCGTTACTTCTCAAAATAAGAGTTTCTAGAGAAGAAAAGCTATTAAAGAAATCAGAGTCTATTTTCTCTATGCCATTGTAGGAAAGATCTAGAAACTCGATACCATCCAGATGAAGAAAATCACTCTTTCTAACTAAGTTAATAGAGTTCGCACTTAGATCAAGAGTCTTAATCCCCTTAAGATCACTTATGGAAATAAAGCGGCAGCCTTTTTTAAGAATTCTTTCTATCTCCGTAACAATTGCTTGGTTTCGGTGGCAGATGCCAGAAGCAAGTGAGCTGAAGCCGTAAAACGAAATTATAAATATGATGGTATTTTTAAACATTTACCCTCTTTATGAAAACGACACCGAGCATAAAGGAGTAAACACCAATTGACAAGATATCCCTCGTGCAATTAATATGCAGCTCTTAAAATAATGAAGAAAAATGCGGGTATAGCTCAGTTGGTAGAGCGTCTGCTTGCCATGCAGAAGGTCGCCAGTTCAAATCCGGTTGCCCGCTCCAAAAAAACCAGACTTTCATAAGTCTGGTTTTTTTATTTAGGCCTCTTTAATTTAAAAAGATAATTTCGAGACTTCTCTAAAATTCTGAAAATAAAAAAAGGCCAGATTAACTGGCCCTTCTCTAATTCAAATAATCTTTAATTAAAGACTAAGCAAGAATGTCGTAAGGACGAATAGTCTTACGGCCATTAGCTGCACATCTTTTTTGAGCTTGCTCTACTGCTTGATAAACAAGTTCATTGATTGCTTCAAGAGTGTCAGAAGAAACGTTATAAGTAACTTTCCCTGAACCTTTAAGAGCTATCTTTGTTTTAGATCCAACAACAAGAACTTCTTTTCTTGAAGATCTCTTTGCTGTTGACTTCTTTGCAGATGATTTTTTAGCTGTTGCTTTTTTCTTTGTTGCTTTCTTTTTGGCCATGATTGCCTCCGTAAAAGTATGAATAATAGTCACATCTTGTGATTTAATGAAGCTAAGTGTGACGAAGCTAAAAGTAATTTGCAAGTAAAAAATATAATTTATCCTCCTTTTGGCGAATAAGTAGCTTGTGATTAAGTCTAGAAAAAGGACTTAAATCTTTATCAAAAGTGCCTAACTAACCCTCAAATTATCCCTCTAATGCTAGGGCCATAGAGCCTTTCACCGTTGATCTGACATCACTTTCGAGGAAATTAAAATTTGCCAAGTTAGTGAAAACTCACCACAATGCCAATAAATAGAGTCAGTTAGGTATCGTTTTCTTAGCTGATTAGGCGAGATCGAGGATTGATCACGATTTATTTAAAGAGGGGGATATGCCGTGTAGCCCCCTTTTTAATACTTTCTAAGCAAATTAAAGCTAAATCCACTCTCTTTTGTACTAACATTTTTCCTCCTTTAAGCCGAAAATTAGCTAATGAATCTTATGCCAAAACTCACTATTCAGTTTCTCCTGTGCTTTTTCTTAATTCAGGGCTTTTCTCTTCGTATGGCTATTGCTGAAAAAGCATCTGAAGATAAGGAAGGTGGAGCGATTATAGAAACTTCTGAAGCTGAAGACATGATTGAAAAGTTGACTGATATTCCTGATGTAAAACCAATCATTGAAAAGTATAAAAAAGACCATGACGGTGCTATCGATTGGGCGGATTTGTGGAAAGGATTTGGGCCTGACATACAAGATAAAATTACTAAAAAGCTTGAAGAGGGAAAATTCTTAAAAGGAAAGCCATCCTCTAATAAAAAGACAACGACTGTTGAACACCTTAGCAACTTCAAAAAGACTCAAGCTTCACCGGAGAAAGTTCTTCAGGAGTATCTCAAAAAGCGACTTCATGAGGCCCTTTTTGATAACAAAGATAAGAGACCAGGGAGCACGAAGGCCCTTTCTAACCATGCCATTCTATACAATCTTTATAGGTCACAAGTAGGTAAGAACTTAATAAATGAGCTTGCCAAGTACTGCCTCTATGCAGATGAGAATGGCAAGGTTCATCTTAAAGACGTTGAGAAATCACTAGGCATAAAGAAGAAGAACCTAGAGGATCTAAAGCTCTATGGACAAAAGAAGGAAGGTAAAGCGGCCACCTCCTTTGACTTGTGTATGCCTCAAATTGCCTCATCCTGCGTAAAAGAGAAGAAGCAAGAAGTCCCGAAGGGGCTTCCTATACCCCACCCTTGTGAAATAAATCGTTATATGACTCAAGCGCGAATGACCATTAATAATCTAGAAGAATTAGAAGGTGAACTAAAAATTCAAACGAAGCGCACCAATAAAGACGGAGTACGCTTTTCTGGTTTCGGCACAGAAAAGAAAGATTTTAATAGCAACAAGATAATTAATATCAGCTCTAAAGAGCTTGTTGAAGACTCTGGTTACAAAGAGGCAGCAGAACAAGAAGCCGAAAGGATTAAAGTTTGCGCTGAGGAAGCAGGGGCATCCGCTGAATGTCAGAACCTGCTTACTGAAGAAAGTGACAATGAAGAGACCTTGGATGAATTTGCTTTGAGGAATATTGCTGCTCAAAAGAAAATCGAAAAGAAGGTTTTAGAATCAGAGGATGAAGAGGAACAAGTCGCAGAGTATAGAAAGTACTTAAAAAGTCAGGAAGTTGAAGATGCCAATATCGACAAAGCAATAGAAAAGATGCAGGCCAAAGACAAAGGATTAACTGCAGCAGGTGCTCTCAAGAAGCTAGTGCTCGACCGATTCGAAAGTGAAAGAATAGCTCTTCACAAGAGCCTCAAGGCTAAACTAGAAACTACCCAAGCAGGTAAAGACGCAACTGATGAAGTAAAAGTCAACAAGCTAGAGGAGATGAGTAAAAGTATCGAATCCTCTCCCACTGCCCTTGCGGAGGTCTATCATTATGCAAATGTTGTAACCTCCTTTATTGATATTAAAAGTGAAGGTAGTGAGACGACTTCAAAGAACACCGCTGCCCTGGCCGTAGAGCTCGAAGGAAACTTCTTTGCTCCTGGTGCGGACTCTGAAGAGGGAACAAGCCCTGTTACTCCTAATGACATTTCTGACCTTGCTGAATTTGGCGAAGAGCCAGACTCTAAAGAAGGTACCCAAGGGGGAAATACCGTTCTTTCCGGATCCGAGATCGACGGCATTCAATACTAAATTTTCCTTTTACAAGAGACTTTCCTCCACAACTAATCTAGGATTAGCAATGACAACGAGGAAGAGGGCTCATGATAAAGAATATCTTAGGAACTGAATTAAAGACTTGCAGTTGTGAACCCATGACGGGCTTTTATCGAGACGGTCTTTGCCGAACAGATATTTCAGACAATGGAGTTCATACAGTCTGCGCTGTTATGACCGAAGACTTTCTGGCCTTCTCTAAGGAGCAAGGTAACGACCTCTCAACCCCAAGACCCGAATTTGGATTCTCAGGCCTTAAACCTGGAGATAGATGGTGCCTCTGCGCTGGCCGCTGGTATGATGCCTATAAGCTTGGCTTGGCCCCTAAGGTGATTGCCGAGGCCTGTGACGAGGAAAGCTTGGCGATCATCCCATTAGAGGCCCTAATAGAAAGAAACCTCTGATAACTATCTGATTTCAGGTTAAACTTTTTTCCAAAGTTCTTGCGCACCACTATGTTTTCTGAGAGAACGTCTTAGTGAAAAACTACCTCTCATTCGTCCTTTTATTATTTAGCCTTTTACTGCTCAGTCCAGTGAATGGTCATGCTGTGACGCCACTTGGTACTAATTCAACGAAGGATATACCCCTTAGGCCTCTACCAGCTCCGAGTTTCCAGAATCAATTATTAAAGTGGTGTCAAAACTCGACGCAAAATTCACCAAGCTCAAACCTTCTGAGGGCCATCATTCGTAAGAGAATGAGAAGATCTCCTGCTCTTCCTCTCTTTGATAAGTGTGAAATCGTCACTCATCACCTTATGCAAGTTCAGGAAATAAAACTCGACTTTGTAACCACTGGCCAAGTGAAACTTTCTTTTGAGTCACTTAATTTATTGCCAAGACTCAGAGAACTTCACCTCTCTAACTTTCCCGATGGCCTTTTAAACCTCAAATCTATTTCAAACCTTAAATTAGATAAACTGACATTAGAGAACTTAAATCTTAAGAATTTAAGAGCACTGTCTCAAAATAAAGTAAGAGAACTCTCTCTTGAAAAAAATCCACTTAATGAATTATACGGCATAGGAAAGTTTGTAGGTTTAGAGTCTCTTAATATTTCTAATACATTTATAAAGAGCCTTAGTTCACTAAAGAATCTTAAGCTTCTCAAACTAATGGCATCTGGAATTAACTCGGCCTATTTATTAAATATAGACTCTCTTAACAAAGACCTTCAGGTACTCGACTTAAGAAATACAGTGATCCACTCCTTTCTCAATACGATACGCCGCTTTACTTCTTTAAAGAGCTTATGGCTTACTGGAAATAGTCAAAGGCTCGATCTCACAAATAACACTAAGCTTCAATTTCTCTCACTCAGTGGATTTAAACTAGGGGAGATCACTTTTCCTAAGTCATTAGGAAACTTAGAGCAAATCTCTACCCAAGACTGTGAACTTGAATCTATTTCATTCTTAAGCTCAGCGGATAAACTTAAGAAAGCGAATCTTAGCTCTAACAGGATCAGCGATTTAAGTGTTTTCCGCGAATCCGACTTTCCTAATCTCTCCGACTTAGACCTCTCAATTAACCCTATATTAAATCTATACCCACTCAAGAATCTCTCTAATTTAAAATCCCTAGGTCTTTTTAGAACACCAATTCAAAGAAACCTTGTGCCTCGCAATGAGCTGAATTGTCCGGCAAGTAATGCTCCGGTCGCTCTTGTTCTCTTTTGTTCTTTGTAATTTCATAGAATTGTCACTAACTTTCATATATAGTCATTCCATTTGAGTTTTCAAGTAGCGGTATAACATCACTAATAAGTATGATAATTCCATGGAATAGATTTGAGCGACATCGACACTAATAAGGATAAAGACAAGGATAAGAAGAACCCACTCCTCACCCTTCTCATCATCACAAATACTGTATTCGTCATTTTCATACTCTTTAAACAAGTGAGTATTTCAGATAGAGTAGAGAAAGTTACTAGTCCCGACAGTGCGACTTCTTTCAGTTCTAAACCAGAACTTCCCTTCCTCCCCAAGGCGAAGAAGGGCTCAATAATCAAGAAGTATTCCTTTGGTGCCTTCACGGCCAACCTCGCTAGAGAGTCAGGCCCTCAGCGTTATATCACAATAGAAGTTACTCTCTACATAGAGACTTTATCCTCTGCGCAGCTGCAGCTGCTTGAGATTGAAAATAGAAAGTCAGTGCTTAGAGATGACGTCATCTCTATTCTTAATTCCATGACCCCGCAAGACATACTCAAGCTTGAAGGTCGTAGTCTTTTAAAAAACCTTATCAAGGACCATTTAAATACTCAGTTGAAGTCTGATCATGTTAAAGAGTTGCTATTTACAAAGTTCCTCGTAAGCTAAAAAAAGGCCAACTTTAGGCAGAATAAAGAACCTCCTGCTTTTAAAAATTCTCCACTATCTAATTCGTGAATATGAAATTCATGGTTTTCCAATTTCTTAATTAAGGTCTCGGCTCCTTGCGGGACAAGAATATTCTTTCCATCTACAGACCAGCAGTTACAGGCAAGAGTCTCAAGTCCTTCTTTATAAGGTACTTCGATAGTGACTTCAAAGAATTGATCAATTATCTCTTGAGAATTTTTGCTAAAAGCACTAGGAATCCATGCAACTGTTTTAGAGTCTATAATGCTCATGCAAGTATCCAAGTGGTAGAAAGACTCATCGACCAACTCCAGCGGTGCAACAGCAAGGTCAAGCTCTTCTCCGAGAAACTCTACAGCGTTATAGGTAGTTCTCTGCCCATACCCAACCCATAGCAGATCCATTCCATGATGCCAAAGAGCATCCCCCATCCCCTCTAGGCAATCAACCTGAGCACTCATACTCTTCGTCTCTATACCGTGGTTTTCGAAAAAATCCCTAACGTAATTAACTTCACCTTCCCTTTGTGAATTGCCCATTTTACTCATGAGCACTCTTTTTGAATCTAGCGGTAGCGTTTGATTCGCTGAAAAGACCATATCAGGAAGCTTCTCCTGCCCGGGAAGAACAAAGACTTTAACACTAAGCTCTTCAATTTTTTCCTTAAGCTTCGCCCATTGAAAAACTGCTCTCTTGTGATCGACCTTTTTTAAAAAACCTTCTTGATTTTTCATATGAGGATTTATCGCATACTCAACAGAAAAGTAGTCGGGGGAAATCATCAATACTCTCTTTGGAATATCCATTGCAGAAAAAGGAAAGAATTTCATTTCCTCAAAAGAGTTGAGTATGGGCATAATTCTGTCCGTCAGTTGAAAATCAGTTTATACTTTTATTTCTAGAGTTTTAATCAACTCTTCATGTACACTGTTATAAAGTAGAGATTTACTATGAGCAAAGAATTATCCTATATTAATGAAAGTGGAGACTCCGTCTACACATCGCAGTACCTAACGAACCGTAAGAGCTGCTGTAAGACATTCTGTCTTCACTGCCCATATGGTACGACCCTCGAAAAATTCAGCCTCGTATTTAAAAAAATAACGACTCACCCAGATGATTTAAGAGAGGCCAACTCAATTATAAAAGAGGACCAGGGCTTAGATACTCTTGGCTCTTCAATGATAGACAGCGCTTTTGGTGGCCAAAAGAAGACAACAGTTTCAAAGTATAATGCTGATGACTTTATTAAATTCACTTTAAAAGGTTACACCTGTGGGCTTGCTAGAATTAAGAAAGGTGAAATCAAAGAAGTCTTTCTCAAAACCTACTTCAAAGATCAAGGTATTGATCAAGCACTCGTTTCATCCTTGTATAGCGAAGCTAATTGAAGATTCTAATACTCTCCTTTTTCAGGGTTAACGGCCTTACCAACAAGGACAATATTTAATCCATGAATTACTTTTAAAGAGTGTGGTTTAAGCCTCTTACCATTCTTACCCTTTTCAAATGAAAAAGGAGCCTTTAATTCAGGGTATAGGCCTTCAAGGTAATCACTAAGAAAGACGGCCAATTCTTTTAAAGCATAAATCTTAGTGTCTTCATAAATATAAAAGAGGTTATAGCGTCCATTCATTTTCAGGTAAACTGATTTAAAAGGAGAAGCCTTTTTACGCTTATTGAAGAAAGGACTTACGTATTCATATCGTGCATACTTGCGAGAATAGCTCTCGAGGAAGTTTTTAAAATCTTGGATTGTAGGAAATTCCATTTAACTCTCGTACTCAATAATGAGAGTTTTATTTAACTCTTAAAGTTACGGACAAACCATCCTTATCTTTATTATTTTCAAGCTCGAGTTTCCAGCCGAGAGTAGCTATAAAACTCTTGACCATAGGCAACCCGTGACCTCGCCCTCTTCCCTTTGTAGAACCAGATTCTTTAATTTTAATAGAGTCTTCCTTAGAGATACCATCACCATCATCAGTGATGACAATACAGTCTTTCAAAACTTTAATCTCAATCTCTGTACTTCCAGCTTCCATCGCATTTAAAATTAGATTTTCAAATGTTTTCTTAAGCTTAATTTTTGAGCATTCAACATCCATCGTTCCTTCAGATGATCCCTTGATCTCCACTCCCCAGAATTTCTTCTTCCAAGAAGAGATCGAATCCTTGAGAAAGATATTAAGACTCATTCTCATCACTTTATCTGGGCCCACTATCTCATTGCAATAGAGGGAGAGCTCTTCAAGAAGCTCATTAGATGCTCTGATTTTTTCTTCTAGTGCTTCAACATCATTAGACTCGAGAGCTTCATCAAGAGCATGCTTAACAGACTTAATCGTTTTTATTACTTCTGAAGCCAATTGTTTTTCATTACTCATAAGCTTTCCTTATACTTAAATAAATTTTCTTCTTAGAAATCGAGAAGCTCTTGAGCTGTTTTTTTAAAACACCACTTAGGACCTTTCGTATTTAACTTCTCACCACTTATTATTCTACCATAGGCCATCAGATAACTATCAGTGAGTCTTTCTATTGAGAAATTTTTCTCAGTGAATTTTCTAATTTTTTCTGAGTCATATGTGTACTCGCCTAACTCTAAATAATCTATTAACTCAGTCTTGCTCTGAAATATTCTTCCCACCTCTTTATCTTCACCGATAAGTTCGGGAAGGCTACCATAGGGGCTTCCAAAAACAGGCAACCCCATTGCCATCGCCTCAATTACTGCGATGCCAAAGGGTTCATGCCAGCGAATAGGAAATAACAAAGCATCACACTTCTTAAATACCTCAATTTTTTCATTACCACCCACCATTCCATAAGAAGTAATATAGCGGGACGGAAGAATAACTTTTCCACCGGCAATATGAAGATGCTTCTTTGTCTTCTTAGCAATTGATACACAGTCCTTGAGATTTTTAACACTCCATGAACCCTTTGCTAGGAACATAAGGTTATCAAAACTCTTATTCTTCTTAACCTCAAAAGGGTACTCACTCAAATCTATAGCATTATAGATAAAGCTATCTGAGCCATGGTTTTGTGCATGCTTACGAGAAACGAAGACAGTATTTAGGGGGAATACTTCATTTGGCTGCCCATTGCCTTGAATATTAACAAGGGTCGGAATATCGATATCTGGAGTAAAATTATAAGTGAGGTGAATGATATCCGTATCAGCTGGAATACGATCTACCCAATCGCTTCCGTCATTATGCAGCTCAATTCCATAATCCTCAACTTGAGAGTCTCTATGCCCGAAGAGAACGACTTTATGCCCCCTTTTAGCAAGTTCAACCATATGCCAAAATAAAATACGCTCAATACCACCGTACTTGAGGACGGGAAGAATTCCAGAGTGTTGAAAGACAATTTTCATTTGATCATAATACGAGATTAGCTCTTGGGTGTCACCTAGCTAAAAGTAAACTCCTCACAAATTGATGCTAAAGTAATTCAGGGAAGTAACCGACTAGAAGACTATGAAAGTTGTTCCAAATCTTCCCTTAATCTGGGCAAAGCAAATACGTGACGCTGGTATGATAAAGACCCAAGCACGTACGCTAATCAAGCACGTTAAGGATAATATAGCAGACACTCAAGAGAGCTTAGCTAAACCTGCGACCAATACCCAACAAGAAGCTACTAAGAACTCCTCCGCAAAACTCGATATTATATAGTTCTCCTGTTTGAGTTTTCAAGTATTGAAAACTCACTTAAAGGCTTGTATACCCGAATGGTACTAAGGTTCAAGCTACGCGCCTTAAGGCGTGCTGCTTGAATTCCTTCCCAGTAGCGGTATTTAAGCGAGCCTATTCCACCTAAATGATTTGCCTATTGCCTACTTATAGATTGAAACCTTTCGCATTTTGCCTTATGCTTCTCATCTATGCCTGAAACACCAAAAGAAAAAAATGTAATCCTCCTCCTTGATGCTTATATTAAGAGAAGGACTAATCTAAACTCTAAACTTCAACTTGCTGGATATGAAACTGAGCTTACAAACTCGGGATTTCATGCCCTATCTCTGCTTGAAAAGAGTCAAGAGGCTAAAAAGGGGCCCTACTGTATGGTTCTCTTAGTTGGAGACTCCGAAGATATGCCAGCCAAGGAAGTCCTCCTCCTTATGCGAAATATTGAACAAAGTAAGAAACAACTGCCAATCCTCTTTATTCATGAAGATGATGATCCTGATATTATCATGGAGACGATAGTGGAAGGAGCTAATGACTATATCGTCGAAATAGAAAATAATGGAAAAATACTAGGCAAGGTTCAGAAGATCATTCCCATTTAGTTAATTAGAAATAGAACGCTCCAAAATATAAGCACTTCTCACTCATTAGACTCTCCGATTGAGCCAGTATTTTTTTCAAGGTTCAACAAATCAACTTGTTAACAATCAAGAAATTCGGTATCACACCTCTTCAACCTTAACTTGATTTAAAGGCTCACCCGAAATGAGAGTGTTCATTGCTATTTTTTTAGCTAGTTTTCTATTTT
>CALHBL010000080.1 GCA_937930825.1 uncultured Bacteriovoracaceae bacterium | reverse complement strand
TGCATAAGCTCAGCAATAAAGCCCGGAAGAATATGCTCTGTTCCTGAAAAGGTATGACCTGAAGGGGTTTTTACAGGAGAGGTTTCGGCCATGAGCCTACTATAGGGATCGATATTAAATGTTCTAATAATAGTGGGATAGAGACTTTTAAAATCTAGAACGATGACATGCTGGTGCAAACCTGCTTTAGGGGTGAGAACATACCCTCCTGCAGCGTGAAGATCACGAGAAATATCAACGATATTAGGAGCAACAAAACCTTTCCTATGCAGTTGGGGTAGCATGAAAAAATCAAAGGCCGCTGTAGAAACACCCTGTCTTCCCATAAGTAGCCCAGAGAGAAGTACACGTGTTTTCATTAGGCCAATGAGCCCAGCTTTTTCCATTACATCGGTAACTAGCTCACAGTCCATTAAGTTATACTTTGCTAATGCTGGCTTATCTTCTTTGAAGCGCCTTTCAATTTCAGTAACTTTCTCTAACCCCGTACTTTCAATATCCTTTCCTACCCCCAAAAGTTTATGAGCGACAAAGTCCAGCTTCCAACTTTCGAACTGAAAGAAAGCTGCTTTCATCGCTATGGGGCCATCCACAACAACTCTTCCCTTTAAGCGAGCAAATTGAGTTCCACTTAGCTTCTCTGTTATAAATACTCTTGAATTCTTTCTTCCAAGATTTAATTTAATTCCCCACTTCTGGCATTTACGTTCTAAAAAGGCCATATCAAAGCCAACCACGTGCCAGCCTAGAAAGAGGTCTGGATCGAGATCATGAACATCTCTTTCAAAAGCTTCATAGCACAACTGCTCGCTGGGATAGTAGAAGAGCTCACCTTGAGTCCCAGACATTTGCCCCTGATCCCTTCCCACCATGTGAACCCGTTTAATCTCTCTTTTTTCGTCGACAAAGTGTAGACCTATGGAATAGAGATCATTGCCTCGACTTGTTTCGATATCAAAGGACATCGTAGAGAGATAAGGAATTCTTTGGCTGCCCGAACTTTTAACTAAAGGATTCTTGAAAACACGAATTCCCTTTTCTTCAAAGAACTCTCCACTGAATTCAACCATTCCTTTTATGAAGCGCTCCATAAGAAAACGTTCGGTACTCCTGACATCAGATTCATAGCTTCTGACACCACTATCATCTTTCACTTTATAGAGATCTGCTTGTGACTCAAAGTAACACGCATCGACGACACCTCCAGAGAAAGATTTTAAACCCAGCGGCTTCCTTTGAAAGCGAACACCACAATTCTTCATTTGTGATGAATTCTCAACAAAGAACAGTGGTCTCTCCTTGTCAAAGATAAGTTCAAAAGGCCCAAAGTCCGCTTTTCCATAGTAGTGGATGAAGTGGCGGCCTCCCTGATCTTTTGAATCACTTGTTAAAAGAAATCCAGTAAAAATGGCCTGCTCCTTTTGCTCCACGCCTTCATCTCCTTGAGTTTTAGCACTAGAATGCAGAAAAACTCTATCTTTCTACGAGGAATACTTATGAGCACTCTCTACCCCGAAATTGAACCCTATCATAGGGAGAACCTTCCCGTAAGCGATATCCACACCCTCTATATAGAGCAATCAGGCAATCCCGAAGGGCGCCCGATAGTTCTTCTCCATGGTGGACCTGGAGGTGGCTGTTCACCTAGTTATCGTCGATACTTCGACCCTAAGAAATGGAGAATTATCCTCTTTGATCAAAGAGGCTGTGGAAAGTCGACTCCCTTTGCCGATCTCCGCGAAAATACAACATGGGATCTCGTCTCAGATATAGAAGTCATAAGAAAGCATCTTAAAGTAGATAAGTGGGCCATTTTTGGAGGCTCATGGGGTTCTACTCTGGCCCTTTCCTACTCAATAACTCACCCTGAAGCCTGCACAGCACTTTTTCTTAGAGGTATTTTCATGCTGAGAAAGAAGGAGCTCGACTGGTTCTATCAAGAGGGTGCTTCGAAAATCTATCCCGATGCATGGGAGCAATATATTAGACCTATTCCCGAAAATGAGAGGGGTAATTTTATTGAGGCCTTCTACAAGCGCCTAACTTCTGAAAATAGTGAAGTCCGAAGAGAGGCGGCAGTCGCATGGTCAGTCTGGGAAGCCTCAACTTCAAAACTCATTCAAGATGAGAACATGATGGACTCCTTTGCAACTGATCAATTCGCAGAAGCATTTGCTCGCATTGAGTGCCACTACTTCATTAATAAGGGCTTCTTTGAGAGCGAGGACTTTATATTGAAGAATATTTCCAAGATTCGCCATATTCCTGCAATCATTGTCCAAGGTCGCTATGACATTGTCTGTCCTGCTGAGTCTGCATGGGAGCTTCACAGAGCATGGCCTGAAGCTGAATTTAAATTGATACAAGATGCCGGGCATTCATTGTCCGAGAAAGGAATACAAGCTGCATTAGTTGAAGCTACTATTAGATTCTAAATAGATTGAGTTTTATTGAAGTAATTATTTGACCTTAGAAGCAAAGAGAACTCGTTGATGAATCTCACAAAGACCCAACACCCACAAAAGAGACATCAACGAGTTCAACTTCTTAAATATGGAGATCAATCCAGAGGCCACGAAGAAAAAGAATTAGCTTCAAGTTCTGTTATTGGCCTCAATGAATTTAACCCTAATCCATAGAAGTATTACCCAAAAAATACTTCTACAAAATTTTTAAAATACAGATAAGTGAGTTATGCCTGATATGCAAATTAATCTCAATTCATATCTCAACTTATTAAAATTCGAGTAAAAAATTCTCGATTTAAAAAGAAAGGCCCAGATTTAGGGCCTTTCAGTAGGACTATAAAATTAAATTCTAGTACACTTAACAGCTTTTAAAGAAGTACCGAAGCCATCATTGTCATCAAGTTCAATATCAGTTGAAAAAGAATCTTCTTGAACACCAGTAACATCAAATAAGAGACTTGAACCAAAGTAACCGGCATAATCCCATACAACTGAGTAAGAAACTTTATCTTCGTAACCTAGGGCCCAGCTCACTTGATCATCATACTTATCTTCACTAATTTCAAGCCAGTTTGGTAGTACTTGAGGGTTAGAAACAACAAGTTTAATATTATTTACAGTCACTTTAAGGTCAGCTTTTCTAGTTTTAGGCTTATCCCAAGTAACAAAGTTTAGGAAATCAACACCTGGGGCGATTGAAACTCCACCATATTCAGTTACTTCAATAGGACAAAGAAAGTCGCCCATAGGTGCTTTTAAAGCAAAGCTAGAAGCGTTAGTTAAGAAAACAAATGATGCTAAGATCAGTAATTTACAGTTCATATTATATTCCTCCAATTAAGTTGGCCTTTTATAAGACAAAAAAAAAGCTAATTAAAGTATATAAATGGAATGTCTGTAATAACTATTCACTCTATGCACAACGAGAAGGAATACAGAAGGTGACTTGGCTAATAACTAGAAGTAGGTAGTCATTATGTCTTGTTGAGACTTTTTCGAAATAACAGGAACTTGAACGCCTTCCTCAGGAAGTCCAACTCCCAAGAGCATGAATGGTCTCTCTTGAGAGGGCCGATTGAGAAGCTTTCCCAAGAACTGCATTCGCTTAGGCGTATAAGTTAAAATACTTAAACCAGATAGATGAAGGGCCGAAATAAGCATTCCCGTGGCTATACCGGCCGATTCTTTAGCGTAGTAATTCGTACTCTTTTCTCCATCCTCCTCTAAATCAAAGTGCTTATAGAAGATAACAATAAGGTAAGGAGCTTTGGTCAAAAACTCTTTTTCTTCTTTAGTGTGAAGATGTGAAAGATCCTTTATCCATTTCTCATTGGGCTTTTCAACGTAGAAGCGGTGCTCTTCAGCTTCAGAGAGCTTTCGTATTTCCTCTTTCAGATCAGGGGCCTTAATTAAAGAAAAGCTCCAAGGCTGTTTATTTGCGCCACTTGGCGCCAAACGAGCAACATCAATTGCATTCAAGACAACCTCTTCAGGTGGATATGCAGATGAAAAATCCCTTATAGTACGACGACGAGTAAAAACAGCGGCAAGGTCTTTACTGATATCAACAGATCTCTTGGAACAAAAATTAGGTTTCGAATAAGGTTCAAGCATGCAATTCCTCCTGCCTTATAATTTAAGCTATTCTGATACATAAATAAATTGAAAATTATTCACTTTAGCTATAGTCTCTGCGCATACCTAAACGGTAATTTAGAAACGGTGATCCTATGTACCTACACGAGCATTTAGAAAAATTGAGATACTTTTATGAAATTGCAAGGCTTGGAAGCATGAAGAAGGCCTCTGAAGCCGTTTTTATAACTCAGCCTTCCCTTTCAAAGTCTATAAAAGTCCTAGAGGAAGTCACTCAAACAGAGCTCTTTATCCGACTACCTAGGGGCGTTAAGCTCACTCAAGAAGGAGAAATTCTTCATCAGTACTGCCATGAACTCTTTGCCGGGCTTCGAGATCTTGAAAAGAAACTAGATAATTCTACAGATCCCATGGCCGGATCTCTCAGGGCCGGAACCTATGACTCCATTGGCACCTATTTTTGGCCAAAATTTCTGCGGGAGTTCCTTCCTCTTTATCCCAACCTCTTATTAGAAATGTCTATTGGTCGTAGTAAGGCCATGCAGGAAAAACTTGAGGTTGGCGAACTTGATCTTATTTTGGTTATTAACCCCAGAACAACCCAAAATATCGAGGTGAATATTGTTAAGAAAGATTATTTCAATTTCTATACCTCTACCAGAAAGAAGAATGCCTACAGTGAATTAGATCAGGCCCCCCTTATTCTTATGCCTGATAGCTTCGAGTCAGGTACCGCTTTAAAGGACAAACTCAGCTCAATGGGACTTCAGAACAGACATATCTATACAACATCCTCTCTAGAGTCTGTGAAAGAATTAACGGCAAATGGGATTGGTATTGGTTTTCTGCCGTCACTCGTCGCTGAGGAACATGTAACAAAGGGCTCCCTGAAGAAGCTCTCCCTTCCGAAAGTTCCTAAGAAAGGATTATTTGAACATACGATTGGTCTGGCTTATCAAAAGAGTAGGGCGAATAATCCCCTTATCCAAACTGTTGTTGAAGCGGTTAAAAGTAGACTTTAGAGACTTATAACTATTTGAATAGATATATAATCACACCGTTTGAGTTTTCAAGTATTGAAAACTCACCAAAAGACTTGTATGCCCGGATGGTATTAAGGCTCAAGTTACGCGCCGTTAGGCGTGCTGCTTGAATTCCTTTCCAGTAGCGGTATATCCTGCCAGTATTATTTTCAATTTTAAACATTCAAATTTAGAAAAAGTGTACTTTAGCCTCACTTTATTCAACCAAATAAGGATTGACCACAAAGGGAGAGGAAGTTGAACACACGAAACTTTACTATCATCTTAAGTACTTTTCTTCTGCAATTCTCTGCATTTTCCATTACTAATGGTACACCCTCTCAAAGTTCCAATCACCCCTGGCTTGTAAAAATAGATACTTGTGCAGGAGCAATCATCTCCCCTCGCTATATTATTACAGCGGCCCACTGTGTAGCAGACAAAACAGTAGGCCTTATTTCATTAAGAATAAATGATGGAAGTTATCTCAAAAGATCTAAACACATTCATATTCACCCTGAGTATACTCCTTGGGGTGTCAATAAAGTCAAAAGGCACGACATAGCGATTATTGAGACAAGTGCTCCCCTTAGCTTTAATGAAAATGTCTCCCCTATTAAGCTAACTGCTCAAAGAGCTACCAGCGAGGACTCTTTGTCTTTAACGGGTTGGGGAAAGAAAGAAGATGGCTTATATCCTCGAGTATCCTATTCGATTGGTGATTTAAAAATCATGCCCCACTTTGACTCTAATTTTTGGGCAAGTGATTTAAATGACCACCTCCTAGAGAGTGACTCTCCCAAGCAAAACTTTAAAGAGAGCTTCTTCAGTGGTGACTTTACAGGTGTCTTTGTTTCACCAGAGCTTGGCCAGTCAGCATGCCGTGGTGATAGCGGAGCACCCCTCGTTAACCTTTCTTTAAACGAGCTCGTTGGAGTTGTGGCCCATGGTCAAGATATTTGTCATAAGCAACCAGCTTTCTTCACAACAGAAATTTTCAGTCACCTCACTTGGATTTACTCCATTTTAAATAAAGAGGATATTCTATGAAGCGCTACATACTCACTACCTCAGCTTTGATTATTACTTCACTTACAAGTAGAGCTGCAATATACGGCAAAGACGATAGACGCTTAACTTTTAATCATGAAGTATCCCAATATCAAGTGGTATCAAAGTCAGTTCTTGCCCAATTAAGAAAAGACAGTCTTGCA
>CALHBL010000079.1 GCA_937930825.1 uncultured Bacteriovoracaceae bacterium | reverse complement strand
CTTGTAACACCAAAGCTCTCTGAAAGACCTCTTAAGACTGCGCTTTATTTTACATGGGGCCTTTTATTAGTGAAGATACCTTGGTCCTGCATTGAGGCGACTCGCGCCCATGAGATGTTTGAAGTGGGGACGCGCCTTGGTGGAGGTTATGCTTTTAACTGGATGCTTCTTCTTATGCGCACAAGTTTTGGTTACATCACTCTTGGAGCGATGAGCTACTTCGCTTATCGGTTAGTGGCCATGCGGTCAATTCAAAGCGCGACAGGGATGCTCTACGCGATGACTTTCTTAGTCTTTGTTGGTGAGTTAATTTCAAGTTTTATATTTTTTGAGTACGGGATAATGATATGAGTGAAGGGCCTTTGAGAATAACGATTACCTGCACTGAATGTGAGTCGGGTATTAATATAACTCCGACTAAGAATGCAGATGTTGCCAAGTGTGATATTTGCTCTCACGAGGAGGCCGTGAGCTTCAGTGAGGAGCATTTTAAGAATATTCTAAAGGAGTGTCCTTGCTGTCAAAGAAAGGACTTCTATAAGCAGAAGGATTTCAATCGTAAGATTGGTGTCGTTCTCTTTGTTATAGCTTCCATTATTTATCTTTTTACCTTTGATTATACTTACGGTATTCCCGTGTCGCTTATTATTCTATGGTTGGTGGATCTCTTCCTCTTTAAAAAGATCCCGCCAGTTGTGATTTGCTATAAGTGCCAAAGCATTTTTAGGAGTGTGGCCAATATAGAGGAGATCTATGATTTCAACCATGAAATGAATGACCGAATTATCTACTCGGATCACAACTTCCATGGGGAGCAATTGGAGCATTAAAGGTGATATTTTTGTGCAGAAAAGAACTAAGTGCTTGAAATTACTCTGCTGCTCAAATAGACTGAAATCTGAAATCATTGTAAAATAGGAAGGGTACTCTGACTCTTATTGAACAAGGGAATGAGCTCGTGTAGAACGCTCTTTTGAGAGCGAGTTAATGTGATCAAAAACTCTTATTGGTGGCCCTAAAGCAAAGCTCACCATTAAATAAATAAACCAAGGAATTGCTTTATAGAACCTCCCTCACTCACCGGTCTTTTTATTGACCACCCCTGCTTTAGAAATACAACTAGGACTGGCCAGTGTTAACAGATATTGATGTTAGTGCGTGGGAAATGGTTCTTCTGCTTATTTGCTTTATCGGCTCAGGTTTCTTTTCTGGATCTGAAGCCGTACTCATGTCTCTCGGTATCGACCGGGCAAGGCAGCTCATCGAGCAAGGTGGGAGCAAGGCCAAGGCCATGACTTTCATGATTGAAAAACCTAATGAGCTTCTCACGACGATCTTAGTTGGTAATAATATAGTTAATATTCTAGCCGCCTCAATGAGTACGGTCATTGCAACTCGAATATTTGCTTCAGATGCTGTTGGGATTTCAACAGGTGTTGTTACGGTTGTTATTCTTATCTTTGGGGAAATAATTCCAAAGACCTTTGCTCGGGCCCATGCTGAAAAATTATCTGTTTTTATTATCTATGTCCTAAGGCTTAAGTACTACTGCTTGTATCCAATCATTCACGGCATGGTCTTTATTCTAAAGACTGTACTGGGCGAGAATGCTGAGTTGACCGGTAGCCTAGTCACTAAGAATGACATCGAGTATATGATCAATAGGGCCGAGCAAGATAAGAGTATGGACTCTAAGCAGCTCGATCTTCTCAACTCAATTCTCGACTTCCCGACAATTAAAGTTAAAGACATTATGATTCCCCGCCTGGAAGTGAGGTATGTTCAAAAAGATTTAAGCTTTAATGAGCTAATTAACTTTGTAGAGCAAGATGGTTATAGCCGCTATCCGGTCTGTGATGGTGAGCTTGAAGATACGATTGGTTTTCTACACGTGAAAGACCTCGCTTTTGTTCGAGGAACAGATAAGGGAAGCTTTTCGATTCAGAAGAACTTAAAAGATCCCTTCTTTGTCTATGAGCATATGAAGATTCAAGCAGTTTTTGATTATATGAACCGCAAGAAGGTTCACCTCGCCTTAGTTAAAGATGAGAATGGTGTGATCGTTGGCATTATTACCCTTGAAGATATCATCGAAGAAATTGTTGGAGAGATTCAAGATGAGCATGATGTCGATGAGAAAGAAATTACAGCTGAGCAGTTAGAGAAGGACTTAAATGCAGGGATAATAATCGAAGGGTCAATGTCTCTTAGAGAGCTCTATAATGACTATGATATTAAAATTCCTTTAAATGATAATTATTCAACAGTGGCCGGCTTCTTACTTGATATGCTCGGCAATAACTTTCCTGAAGAAGGACAAATTATGTTCTGGGAGAGGTTTAGCTTCGAGTTATCCAAAGTAGAAGACTACGAAATAAGAAATGTCCGCATTAAGCATGTCGATGGCGAGGTTCATCTCTTTAATAAGAAAGAAGCAAGTAGCGAGAAGAGTGATGCTTCACCTTCCGATTTTGATAAGTCGCTTGCGGTAGATTTTGATTCTTAAATTCCGCAGACAATAATTTCTGAATCCTTAGCGATGCTGGTTTGGCAGCTGAGTCTAATTTCTCTTCCTTTTAAAGAATCTTTTCCATGCTTCTTTTCAAAGTTAGCTCTAAATTTTTCAAGAGATTCAGACTCCTTTAACTGAGGTGTGCTTAAGGCGCCGCCGCCTTCTACGATAAGGACTTTGCAAGCGCAGCAAGCGCCGCTTAAGCAGCCGCGGGGTAGGTTTAGGCCACCGTCATCCAGGGCCTCGAGCAAATTATTGCCAATCGCCGCTTCTACTGTAATGTCATTTTCAGTAGTTGGACTGCCATTCTCATCTCTCTTTCTTGCTGACACGGTGGGCATACAGATTTCATCCTCAAAACTTTAAAGTGAGCCGTTCTTATCAGCTTGACACAAATCCTATTGAAATTAAAGGGTTCTCGAGCACCATTTTTTAACTTCGTTAGGGACTTTTTGTAAACGTCGTTATCAATTTCAAGAACTAATAATTACCATAACCTTAGGAGTTAACTGATGTTCACATTTGAAAAGCTGTATTCTGAAGGTCACGAAGAAGTCGTATTCTTTAGTGATCCCTCTTGTAACCTTAAAGCTATTATTGCGATTCACGATACCACTCTTGGACCAGCTTTAGGCGGAACTAGAATGTGGCCGTATGCAAGTATTGATGAAGCTATTACTGATGTTCTTCGTTTGTCTCGTGGGATGACTTATAAGGCCGCAGTTTCAGGACTTAATCTTGGCGGTGGTAAAGCCGTTATTATTGGTGATCCTACTAAAGATAAATCTGAAGCACTCTTTCGTTCTTACGGGCGCTATGTTGAAAGCTTAAATGGGCGCTATATTACTGCTGAAGATGTGAATATTGGTGTGGAAGACATAGAGCATATTTTTACAGAGACAACCTATGCTGTTGGCGTTGCTCAAACTCACGGTGGTTCAGGTAACCCTTCCCCGTATACCGCCAGAGGCGTTTTTAGAGGAATTGAAGCCAGCTGCGCTAAGGTCTA
>CALHBL010000078.1 GCA_937930825.1 uncultured Bacteriovoracaceae bacterium | reverse complement strand
GATTAAATTCTTCGTTAATATTTTTATTCCAGAAGAAACCTAGGAGAGAGTTATGAGAAATATCTTACTTATTTGTGCTGCCTTGTTAATGACAATTGTAGCAAACGCAGAAAGCAGAATCGAAGGCTGTACTGTAAATTTAGAAAAGAAATCTAGAGGACATCATGGATTTCAATTCGTTAGGGCCTTTACTGAGTATGGGTGGAATGCCTGTGATAATGCTTCTTTAAAATGCAATAGAGCAAAGTATGATCATCCAAGGTCTTACCTATACCAGTGTACGAAAGCACCTGTTAGAAGACCACAAATACAAAGTTGTCAGTTTAGAATCGAGACTGAATTTGGGGATACCTTTGATAACTTTACTTTCCATGGTCCAAGAGCTTGCGAAACGGCAAAGCGTGAATGTGAGAAAACGCTTCATCACCAACGCCGAAATGGTATGATCCATAGTAGAGCTTGGTGTGTTCAAGTATTTGGTCAAGTGACTCCTCCCCATAATCCACGTCCACTTCCAAGACCACGTCCAGGTCATGGTCACGGCAGATTCGAATCTGCATCATGTACTGTTGATCTTGTTGCTGGCAGAAGAAGCCGCCGTACTGGAAATTCATTCACTGCTTCGGCCCAAGCAAGAAATCATAGAGAAGCTCGTCAAAGAGCTTGCATAGATGCTATGAGAAAATGCCAGACTCAAGTTAGAGGCGCAATGAGATGTGAAGAACGTCACTAAGAGTATTAGTAATTTTATACTAGGCCCAGATTAAATCTGGGCTTTTTTTATTGTTTGAAAGCGGCCGATTCTCTAAAAAGATATTCTTTATTTAGTTGTGCTATGTCCTTGCTTTGGGTACTAAGGCGTAAATAACTTATAAGAATTGGAGAAATTAATGAGAAGTATTCTACTTATTTGTGCTGCCATTTGCATGACAATGGCAGTAAGTGCAGAAAGCCGAATAGAAGGCTGTACTGTAAACCTTGAGAAAGATTCAGCTAACGGGTTTGGGTTCGTTTTTATTAGTGAGTTTATTGAGATTGGGCCTAACGCTTGTAGTAGGGCCTTTAGCGCTTGTGAAGGTATAAAGGTTGTACAAAGAGATTCTTACCTCTACCGTTGTACAAAGCAACAGCCTATCATTATACCTCCTACGCCTATGAGGCCATCAAGGCCCAATATTACAAACTGTGATTATCAAATTGAAACGCCTGAAGGCTTCACTGATCACTTCTTCAGCGCTGATGGCCCTAACGCTTGTGCGAAGGCGAAGAAAAAGTGTGATATAGGACTTCTCCAGCAGCGTATAGGTGCCATGATTTTTGGCGATGCTTGGTGCACAAAAGTTTTCGGTCCCATCACAAACTTGCCACCTCGCACTAGGGAGCCGGTTGTTGTTAGTGTGACATGCATTGTGGACCTCGTTGCCGGAAGAATGAGCAGACCAACGGGGAACTTCTTCACAGCAACTGCTGAGGGAGTAACTCATGGTGAAGCACGTAGTTGGGCTTGTCAATTGGCCCATGATGACTGCCAAGCCCATGTGAGAGGGGCAATGAGGTGTGAAGAGCGCCTTTAAGTAAACTTCTTGAAATAAAGATTTAATATTTGGCCTGGACTTTGTTCAGGCCTTTTTTATAAGAATTGAGGAGATGATGTGCCGAGTCACGCCGTGCCATATCGACTCTTTACTGCCATAATTTCCAGATACCAATCAGTGCAACTATTTTAAAACTTATGAGAGTGTCTATGTCTGAAGAGAATTCTGATTCTTTGTTTCTAAGCCGGCCGGATAGCTTTGTTCATCTTCATCTTCACACTCAATACTCGCTATTAGATGGGGCCATTCGTTTAAAGGATCTTATCGAGGAGGCCAAGAATTCTGGTATCGCAGCTATTGCTCAGACAGATCATGGAAATATGTTTGGTGCGATTGATTTCTATACAAGATGTAAAGAAGCCGGAATTAAACCTATTCTTGGTTCTGAAATTTACTTTACGGCAGGCTCTCGCTTTGACCGAAAAGCAGCAAAGAGAGCAAAGAATGTTAGCTCGCAAGATGCGGAAGAGTCGAGTCGGCAAATTCACCACCTCATTCTTCTTTGTAAGAATAATACGGGTTACAAAAATCTATGTAAGCTCTTAAGCCAAGCTTACCTTGAAGGTTTCTATTATAAGCCTCGCGCTGATATCGAACTTCTTAAAGAATATAGTGAAGGCCTTATCTGCACGACTGCTTGCTTGAAAGGGGAGGTTGGTTATAACTTCTTTACTGGTCAAGATGAACGGGCCAATAAGGCCATAACAAAATTACATGAAGTCTTTGGCGACGATTTCTATCTTGAAATTCAAGAAAACGGCATTCCTGAGCAGAAAATTGTAAATGAAAAAGTCGTCGCTTATGCAGCTGAAAATAATATCAATATAGTCGCTACCAATGATTGCCACTATATGACTCCTGAAGATGCTCAAGCGCAAGAAGTCCTCCTATGCGTGCAAACAGGAAAGACTTATGCCGATGAGAATCGCATGCGCATGACCTCGCAGGAGTTTTACTTCAAAACTCCTAAGCAAATGCGAGAGGCCTTTTCCTATTGTCCGGAGGCCTGCGATAATACTTTAAAAATTGCAGACAAGTGTAATATTGAACTTAACTGGACAGATGAAAAAGGTAATCAAATTTATCATCTACCAGACTTTCCGATTGATACCGGGGAAACAGACGAGCAATTCTTTGAACGAATGTCCAGAGAAGGCTTAGAGGAAAGGTTTCAAGGGCCCCACTTTACTAAAATTGTAAGTCAGGAAAACTGGGAGAGTGAGCTCAAGCCTAAGTACTATGAACGGCTTGAGTATGAAGTCAATATGATTATCCAGATGGGCTTTTGTGGTTACTTCTTGATCGTATCTGACTTTATTAAATGGTCTAAAGACAACGGCATTCCCGTTGGTCCGGGAAGGGGTTCTGGTGCAGGTTCTATTGTGGCCTATGCATTAGACATCACAAATATTAACCCTATTCCCTATGACTTACTCTTTGAGCGTTTCATAAACCCTGAACGTATTTCTATGCCAGACTTTGATGTTGATTTTTGTCAATACGGTAGACCAAAAGTTATTGAATATGTAACTCAAAAGTATGGAGAAGATAAAGTAGGGCAGATTATTACTTTTGGTAAGTTGCAGGCCAAGGCAGTTGTAAAAGATGTATCCAGAGTTTTTGGTTTAAGCTTTGCAGAAGCCAATATGATTTCAAAACTTATTCCAGATGAGATTGGGATAACACTTAAGAAAGCTCTTGAAATGGAGCCAAAGCTTAATGAATTAATTGATACAGACCCAAAGATAAGACATATTTTTGCAATCTCCAAAAGGCTAGAAGGACTCTATCGCCATGCTGGCATTCATGCCGCTGGGGTTGTTATAACCAATGAGCCCCTCGTTGAGTACTGCCCACTTTTCAAAGGGGCCAAGGGCGAAAAAGTTATTCAGTTTGATAAGGACTTTAGTGAACTGATTGGTCTTGTTAAGTTTGATTTTCTTGGGCTTAAGACACTGACAGTTGTTGATAAAGCAGTGAACTTTATTCGCAGAGATCATGACAAAGAATTCGATATTGAAAGTATTGATATTGAAGATAAGAATGTCTATGACTTTATCTCTCGCGGAGAAACTATTGGGGTCTTTCAATTAGAGTCCTCTGGGATGATTGATCTTTGTAAGAAGTTAGGGCCTGATAATTTAGAAGATATTACCGCAGTAAACGCACTCTATCGTCCAGGACCGCTCAACTCTGGCATGGTTGATGACTTTATTGATATCAAGCATGGAAGAAAGGATATGACCTTTCCCTTTCCTGAGTTAGAGCCGATTCTAAACGACACTTATGGTGTCATTGTTTATCAAGAACAAGTTATGAAGATTGCGCAAGTTCTTGCCGGATACTCGCTTGGGCAAGCGGATATTCTCAGAAAGGCCATGGGTAAGAAGAAGATTAAACTCATTGAGGAACATAGGGCCATTTTCTTAAAAGGTGCGGAAGAGCGAAATTACGATCAAAAGATTGCAAATGATCTCTATTCTCTAATGGCGAACTTTGCAGAATATGGATTTAATAAATCCCATGCAGTGGCCTATGCTGTAATTGCTTATCAAACTGCCTTTCTTAAGAACTACTATCCGGCCCCCTTCTTCGCGGCTCTTCTTTCAACTGAACTTTCTAATACTGATAAAATTACGATTTATATTAATGATGCTAAAAATTATGACATTGAAGTTCTCCCTCCAGATGTAAATGAGTCTCTGTGGCAGTTTAATGTCGTCGAAAGTAATATCCGCTTTGGCATGGGCGCAGTAAAGAATGTCGGTGAAAATGCCGTTAACTCTCTTGTAAAAGAGCGAGAAGAAAACGGTGCCTTTGCAGGCTTTATTGATTTCTGCGAACGTGTTGATTTAAAGCTCGTGAATAAGAGAATGATGGAGTCGCTCATTAAAGTTGGGGCCTTTGATTCATGTGAAAAAATGAATCGTAAGACTCTTCTTGAGAGTCTAGAACTTATTGTGAATTACGCTTCTAAACTCCAAGAAGAGAAGCTGTTAGGACAAGTTTCTCTCTTTGCCTCAGAGCAGGTCGATGATGAACTGACCAAAGCAAGGCTTGATATTCAAGAGGTTGCTGACTTTGATGACCGTGAAAAACTGGGCT
>CALHBL010000077.1 GCA_937930825.1 uncultured Bacteriovoracaceae bacterium | reverse complement strand
CATCTTGCTCCATAGTGTACTTAACTCCTGCGGCAGCAAGCTTTATCAAGGCCTTAAGGAAATCAGCCGTCTTACCTTTTCGAGAGGCGCTATGCCAAAGGGCTTCCCAGTAAACATGGGACTCCCAAAAAAATAAATTATTGAAGAGGTCGATACCAAAGAGATAGTCGCTATTGTGTTGATACTCACTACCATCAAGGTTTAGGGGTCTGACTTCTATTTCCACTCCTTGCATATGACCACCCTCTTTTTCGGGGTGCGGGTTTCTCCCTGGTATAAAAGCGTAGGGAGGAAAGGGTTTTGATGGATAGTATCTCTTCATGATGGGCCCCTTATTTTTTTGAGAACTGCAGTTTAAGGACTTTATTTGAGTTTCCTCTATATGAAAATGGCATCTGAGGAGAAGATCAAAAGCCTTGCTGGCCTAAATACCTGAAAGTTATGATGAGCTGCATTGATTTGACAGTACTTATATTAATTTCAACCTTTCGCCACTGACTTTCTAGGGCCGGTAATATAGCCTATATAAACACTAACTCAGGACATAAGTAGTTAATATCTATGAGAAAACTGACGATCAAACCATTCATTCTAATCACTCTGCTGCTGGTAAGTACAAGCTCCATGGCCAAGAACTTTGGTCCCTGGCCCCACCAGTATTTTAATGGGCTCCTGAGCTGTTCTACTGAAGGGGCTTCTTGCTTACCCGGTGAGGTAAGTGATCTAAAGAATTTAAAAATGGAGTGGCTCTCACTAGAGCAGTTAAGGTTAGAGCGCATAGAGAGAGTTAGCGAGCTTGCTAGAAAGAAGGCCGAAAAAGTACTCATGATTTCTAACAAAGAGCTCTCTACCAATGATGAAAGTTTGATTGGACCGCTCTATATGGAGTTAGGCTCAAAGTTATTAGAGAATATTGGAGAGCGAAGGATAGAGCGAGCGAGGCTTCTTGTCTCACAGAGTTCCCCAGTCTTTCTAAAGATGATTGAACTTGAAGGGAAGCTGACAAGCTTACAAAACCAGGCCGAAGAAGAACAGGATCTAGAGACCAAGGAAGCTTTGCTTCTCCAGAAGAATGAAAAATATAGAGAGTGGATATCGGGAAAGAGTTTTAGAGATCCTTTAGATACTTTAGAGCTTTTTCAAAAAGAGTTCTTCCCAACAGTTGAGAAAGAAAATTTTGAAAAGGTTTTAATTGATGGGATGATGGACCTGAGAATTGAGTTAGCAGATCATATTTCCTTTGATGAATGCCCTGCTTCCGTTAAAGAAACTCTATCTAAGCAATTAGGGGGCATTCAATACTCTGAGTTCAAGAGAACTTCAAATGACTGGGATCCTGTTAAAGATGTGTCTTTTTTACGCTTTATTCTGGATGGTAATAGTTTAGGAGGGTCATTGAAGGTGACTTGTCAGAAAGCTAGTACTGCTAGTGAAGTTGGTGCGAGTTATAAAAAGTCTCACACTCTCGTAGTTCAATACCATTTGAAAAGTGGCCGTATTGATTCTAAGTCTAATCAGGTACCAACACGAAAAGAACTGTTAAAAGTTTTAAAGTAAAAATATGCCTAATCATTTAGAGAGATTCTTTCTTCAGTGATCTTTAAAAGTCCCTTAATTTCGGCAGAGAGTTCTTTGAGAGAAATCGGTTTTAATAGATTCTTTGAAGAGCCAAGCCGGTTAAGCTCTTGAGCTTCTTCTTCGTCTAGGAAGCCAGTAAGAACTATTATGGGAATGAGTGGGCAGGTTTTCTTAAATATCCTTAGTATCTCTTCTCCAGTTATAATTGGCATATTCTTATCTGTAATAATGAGATCAATGATTGAGTTATGCTCTTGAAAATAAGAAATGGCCTCGTCGGGTTTACTAAATAGGGTCACCTTGAAGCCCTGCCGCTCAAGCCCCATTTTTGTGATATTGAGAATAGTTAAATCATCGTCTATCACTACGATATGACAATTCTGTGTCATAGACACTGCTCCTTTCCAATAGCGGTATTTTTCTCGATTATACAGGATTTTGTCACATTGAGCTTTATGCAGCTCAATGCTAAAGAGGAAGTCTTTGACCCCTTCATTGTCTTTGGCAAAGGGCTAAAAATATCTTAAATTACATAGGATTATTGATTATCTCAATTTTGGTGGTGCGTTGTGTTGGATTTAAAGTTTATTCGTGAAAATAGTGACCTAGTTAAGAAAGCAGCTGAGCAAAAGAATTCAACATTCTCAGTAGACGAACTCCTTAAGCTTGATGAACAGCTCTTATCTCTTAAGAAAGACCAGCAGCAACTGCAGGAAAAGAGAAACTCCCACTCAAAGAAAATTCCTAAGGCATCCAATGAGGAGAGGCCTGCTCTTATTGAAGAAGGCAGAGCAATTGGCGCTGAGTTAGATAAGTTGAAGCCAAAGGTTAATGAACTAGAAGATGCTCTCCTTCAGCTTCTTTATAAGTCACCTAATATTCCTTCAAGTGATGCTCCCGTTGGAAAAGATGAAAATGATAATGTTGAAATTGATAAAGGCGGAGAATTACCAAAATTCTCCTTTGAAGCAAGAGACCATGTTGAGCTCTTAGAGCTTAATGGATGGGCAGAGTTTGAAAAAATTGGAAAAGTTTGTGGAAGCCGTTCGTACTCTCTAAGAAATGATATGGTTCTTCTTGAGATGGCGACTCATAGGTTCGCTTTAGAAAAGTTAAGAGCAAAAGGCTTTAACCTAGTCTCTACTCCTTCAATGGCA
>CALHBL010000076.1 GCA_937930825.1 uncultured Bacteriovoracaceae bacterium | reverse complement strand
GATACTGTTGATGAGTCATACGTTTTTCCTTTGTTAAAACTGTTTTGTGGTTATTACAATTTTAACTGAGAACGTATGACTCAAAAATTACCGGCAATCTTTAGTCAAGTGTTGTAAACGCAACTCGTGTTACCGCCACTTTAGACCTCGTAAGGTGCTTGACTATAAAACACCTTATGAAGTCTACTATAACAAAAGAGTTGCGCTGGCAGATTTAATCTAGCGACGTACCTTTTTTTTATTATTTTAAAATGAAAATCCTACTTCTTTTACGTTAGTACTTGAAGGCTCTCTATCATAATTTTCAGTTGCTTCAGTTCTTGCACGATCTAAACCTTGCTGAAGTTCACCATTATAATCAGCTCTCTCATTTGCCCACTCAGCTTCTTCTTCTTCTTCGTCATACTCTTCTTCGTCTTCATCTCTATCTTCTTCACTTAACTCTTGATTTTCCTCTTCTCTATTATCATCTTTACGAACTTCTTCACTTCCTGGAATCTCTGGTTTTTCAGAAGGTGGTACTTCAAATCTCCGCTCTTCTTCCTCTCTCTTATTATCAGTTCCAAAGTTAAGCATTACACCGGCCAAAGGCCCTGTAGAAAAGCGAATCTTAATTTCTTCTTTACCAACTGTAGTAATAATCCCTTGTGACCCTTCATCGTCATTAAAAGTTCCGTGAGGTCCTACATTAACATCTGGCATACTGAATGATTCACCCTGACACTTCTTACCTATATGAAGCTGAATCCCATCAAGGCTCAGAAGACCGTCTTTAAGGACAGCACTTCCACTAACATATGCTCCTCTTAGAACTTCTTTACTATTCTTAGGATCTAAAGCTGAGACTATATAGAGGTCTTCTACTACATTGAACTTAGATACTTTCTCTACTTTTTCAGCAAATTCTTCTTTCTTAACGAATTCTACTCTCTCTACTTCTTTCACTTTCTTTGCTTCAACAATCTCGTATCCGTCACCATATTCTTTAAAAAGAGCAATAGTACCTTGATCAGTCATAAGTGATATTTTGTAAACTTGCTCTAATTCACCATTTAAACGAACTGTATTTCCTAAAATATTATATTTAAAATCTCCAAAGATATCACTATCTTCTTCTCTATTAAAACTGTCATATATAATTTCATCATCTGCACCGATAATTCTTGTAATTTGCCATCTCCCATTAATCGCATCTTCCAATGCAAAGGCATTCCTTACTTTCATCACTTCGGGTAATTTCTTTGTAAGTGCTGAGGCAACTATTCTTTTGTCGCTAGGAACTGTGGCCTTAAGTTCTACCTCTGCAACCTCATCCATAAAGTTAGCAGTATAAAACTTCTGATCATAGTAAGTTTCAGCTGCTGCTACTAAGGATGCAACCCCAAGACATAGTGTAAAAATTTTGGCCATCGCTTTTACGGCATTCATATAATTCCTCCAATCGTATGTATTAATCTGCAAGGGTCGTGCCACTGGTTAAGACCCCTAAAGTAGAAGAAAGTAGGGCCAAGGTACTGTATTTGTGCTGCAATAGAATTATGTAAAGCTAGGTAGATTCGGCCAGAACTGTATAAATTTCTGACCTGTATAGACTTTATACAGTGTTGAGCAACGGGGATAGCGCTAATAAGCCCTTATAAAGAGGGCTCATACTTCTGTGTGTTCTAAAAAGATTTCATTCACCTATTCAATATCTTGAAGATAACTTACGCTTCACTCACATTTCCCTGCTACCTTTAGTTAAGGCCTTACAATGAAACAACTAACGACCAATATTTTGCTTGTCGTCTCTCTGCTCTTGCTCTCACAAAATGGATTTACCAATGTCACCAATTACAGCTGCGATGAAGTCTATGAGCAAACGACTTATTACTATAAGAAGAATAAGTGTAACTCTGCGAATGAGGTTGTAGCGGTCTATGAATACTTTTCTGAGGACGATAGCCTCTACTCCATAAGCTCTTTGGATGATCACCAGAGAATTGAAAAAGAGCAGATTTTCTTTAGTGATGGCGACTCTAAGTATATTCTCTATCAATATCAAAGTGACTCAATCATCATAACTAACTTCCAGAAAAACTCCGAAGAGCTAATCGCAACAAAGGTAGAGAAGAGTCTTGATAAGAAGAAAACTCTGCGCAGCTGGGTTTATGCAGAATCAAAGTTACAGTGGGTTGACACCTACTCCTTACAAATTCAAAAACAAATCACGAAAAGATATTTTCCCAATGAAGGTCTTACCTACAGCTTTATCTATAAAGAAAAATCTAAGTATCAAGATGAAGTTCAGAGCTTCGTCATCACTGACGAACAAGGACAGCAAACAGGCGGCTACACCTACGCTTTTGATGGTGATGTCATAAGCATATTAAAATCTCAATTCACAGGCGCTGATCTCAAGAAAGTTCTCGCTCAATATGCTAATCAAAAACGACTGCCTGTTGCTATTGTTGACTCAGGCTTCGATGTTAGGCACAAGGAAATCACACCCTACTTAGCGAACTCCTCAACCGAAATATGGGGAAGCATAGACCATGATCTAAACGGTCTCTTAGGGGATACCATGGGATGGTCTTTCCAAAATGAAAGAACTCAATCTGCCAATATTAATGAACCTGTAATTATAGGGGGATTCAAGCCTTTTCCTGTCTCCCATGGCACCCATGTTGCTTCAATAGCCATGAAGAATCTTAACAGTGCGTACATGCTTGGGTTCTCTGGAGATGTCTCTAAAACTAATTATCTTAAAATTGTTTCTAAGGAATTCAAAACGAAGAAAATCCAACTTGCAAATTTAAGCTGGGGGTTCAAAGAAAAAGGATTCCCCTTCACCCCTCCTATAGAAGTTTATCATCAATTAACTCAGCTCATCTCTACTAACCCCCAGACTCTCTTCCATGTAGCAGCAGGCAATAGCGGACAAGACCTCGATGACAACACTTTTAGAGACTACCCCGCCAACTACGCTTATAATAACCTCCTTGTCATAGGTGCCTTAAATGTAAGTGACTACAATTGGGATAATGATAAGAACCTAATTCCCGCTATCTTTAAAGATGGTGCTGGAAGCAATACTGGAAATATTTCTGTAGACGCCTTTGCTCCAGGAAAAGAAGTTAATGGTGCCCATCTTGGTGGAGGCATGATTAGGAAGAGTGGAACCTCTATGGCTTCACCCATGTCCATGAATGCGACAACTAAGGTTCTCCTTGAAGATATCAAACTTTCGACCCTAAAGCTTAAGGAAATTATGCTCAAAACCGTGGGTTATTCAGTAAGCGAGCTTCCTTGCTTATCACGAGGTTTCATCCACCCCAAAAGATCGCTAGCAACAATTAAGCTCCTGAAGGCCATGCCATTACTCAGTATTGAAGATGCTGTTTTAAAGCTTAGAGAGAATAAAGAGCTCTACTATCCCGGAGAAATTATAAAGCCTATAGAAGATTTAAAGAGAATATGGAGTGAAATAGATGAATCTTTAAGTTCAAATACCATGAACTAAAGAGATTCATCAACGATAACTATAAAGACTATTTATCTATCAGTACTAATCAAGCTTGGGTGTCTTTCCCATATAGTCGCCATGAGAGACACGAAATCTCTTCAGAGCAGTAACCACAAGATCTTCAATAGGAATCCCACTATTCTTCGCCATCGCTTCAAATGACTCAACTATATCTTTTTCGATCTTAACGTTGAGGTCCTTTAATTCACCTTCATTATGCACTTGAGACTTCATATGCTTACTCCTTATTTATCTACAACTTTTAATGCACCTTTCTTTCTTAGACTTACTAAAGAGTTTACAGTCTGAAACTCAAGCAAAGGTGATTCTTTATACACATCTGATACTTTATTAAAATCGGAAATAACCGTCAAAGTTTCAAACTCTGAATAACTAATTTCTGGACCCTTTGGAATAAAGCTAGGGTTTATAATCAATCTCAGATTTTCTGGGGGTCTAAATTTCTTAGATGAGCAATAGGCTTGATATATTTTCTGACCGACAACTAGAAAGTCATCATAGGTCAGCAGGAAGATTGCTTCTGAATGATGAACAATCTCTGGCTCAACAACAAAAGAGATGTCACTCTTTTCCATTTCATCAATAAGGCAATTAAATAGAGCAGGCTTTCCTACTCCTTTCCTATACTGAGCAAAGACGATATCACCTTCGATTAAGCTCGCCTTTCCTAAGTACTCGCCATTAGAGCGATCTAAGAAGTTTACTCGTCCAGTAAAATTTAAAGCGGCTTGATCCGCAAGAGTTTTAATTAATGACAATAGCTTAATTGAAGAGCTTGTTCAGAATCCCCTTCTTTTCTCCTGCAGTTATTTTAACAACTTTTTCAGCTATATCACTATAAGATTTCCAGCCAGGACGGCTTTTATTTGCGCTATCAGTCATATATGGAGCACCTTCATCGGAAGACTTTCTCATTTGAATCTCCAAAGGAATCGCACCTAAGAAAGGAACATTCTGAGCTTTTGCTACTTTTTCAACACCTTTCTCTCCAAATATGAAGTACTTCTTATCAGAATCATCAGGAGCAAAGTAGGCCATATTCTCGACCATTCCAATTATCGGCGTATTGACCTGCTGAAACATTTTAAGTCCCTTTATGGTATCAGCAATGGCCAAGTTTTGAGGTGTTGAAACAACAATAACACCATCCACCTCAGTATTTTGAACTAGAGAGAGCTGCGTATCACCAGTCCCAGGAGGGAGATCAACAATGAGATAATCAAGTTTTCCCCAATCAGTATCAAAGAAGAATTGATTTAAGACTCCACCAAGCATTGGCCCTCGCCAAATGACAGGATCCTCATCGTTAATAAATAACCCAAAGCTAATAAAGCTCATCCCAAAGGCTTCCAATGGCTTAATTTTCTTCTCTGGAGTTGATTGTGGTTTTTGACCCTTCATATTTAAGAGGATAGGCATGGATGGTCCGTAGATATCCGCATCTAAAATTCCTACAGAGTAACCCTTTTCTTTCAGTGTAAGGGCCAGATTAACGCTAACCGTACTTTTGCCTACGCCTCCCTTACACGAAGAAACTGCTATAACCTTATTTACCCCCGGGATCCTCTTCTTATTTCCATTTACACCATGGCCCACTTTCAAATTAGCATGGGCACTAGTTGGCTTTTCACTAGAGGAAGCGCCCGAAGGAGAAGAAGCATCAGCAGAAACAGTCTTCACTAATACCTTATCTTCTTTATATTTATCAGCTAGGCTGCTTATAATCTCATCTTCAATTTTACGCTTACTTGCAGGAGAAATACCGTCACGCTTGTAGGTTATTATTACCTGACCATTTTCATTGGCTTCAGTATTTACCCACCTCGCTTCTTCACTCAGAGTTTTTCCAGTTTGAGGGTTTTTGACGCCACCTAAGGCCTTAAGCGTGTTTTCCATTTCTTTCTCCTTACTTCTTTTTAGACCATAGAAATGAGAAAAGAAAGGAGTAGAGCGAGATATTGACCACAATAGTTAAGTATTATTTTAAATAAATAGGCCTTATGGGCTAGGACAATTCTGCTCATTACCCAAACTGAAATATTCAGTTTACCATTGTCTAATAACTTAATTTCAAAAGATAAGCTTGTGGCCGGATATAAACGAAATACCTACTTAATAAACCCTAAATTCCAAATGAAATTTAGCCTCTATGTCTGTGGGCTCGTCTTTATATCAAGCCTCATTTACCCAATAACGATATACGATCTCATTACAAGCTTTATTACTAGTATTTCATCAATTTCACCCGACGCTGCTGCGAAGTTAGTTGAAAAAAGAAAGGACCTAATTTTGGTCTTAATCCTCTGGCAAGTAGGATTTACTTCCCTTGTTTTCATAGGGTGTATTTTCTTCAGCCATAAGATTGCCGGGCCAATGTACAAGCTGCAAAAATTTCTCAAAGAGAAAATACAAAGTAGCGAGCATGGTAAGCTATTCTTCAGAAAGGGTGACTACTTCCATGAAGTGGCAGATGGCCTCAACGACGTTTTTGATACAATAGAAGCAGATCATCATGAGAATTTAGTCTATATAGGTGAAGTCAGATCTTATATCAATAACCTGGCTATAGTAGTTCCCGAAGACAAGAAGGTCGTCTTAAATGAAATATCAGTTAAGCTGGCCAAGATTCAAAGAAAGTTCGAAGAGAGTTAATCCATTAGAAGACAAAGAAAGGAGTTCTTTTGCTTCATCAAGCTTATGCAATACTTATATTTTTTATTATATCAACAACAACTTTCGCAAACACAGCTCCTACAGAGCATACACTCAATTCCTATAAGTCTCAAAAGTTCTCTCGCAAGGAGCTTAAAGCTGCGCGGTATCTTGAAGATTATCACTGGTCTCTCCGTAAAGGAAAACAGAAGAGGGCCCTTGCCAATTATAAGGCTTTAAAGAAGGGTGGTACTTTTCTATTTAAAAGATACAAGAAAATCTTATATCGAGGCATATCGTCTAAGCCCGATAAATGTTTTTCCGAATTGAGCTCAGATCCTATTTCTAAGAAACTCCAAAAGTTAATACTGAAGCGCTGTAAGCAAAAAGAAGTTCAAGCTTTTTTAAAGAGCAATAAACCTCTTTCCGATAATGACAGCAGTGTATTAGATCGGAATTTTAATTTATTGGTGGGCAAAAAATTCAAGAAGAGATTTCTAAAACGACTGCAAGAGATGGGACCTAGAGATAGAATAATGATCTCTAATTCCATGAAAGACTATATTTATCGTGTCTCTAAACTTCCTCCTAAAGCCTTCCTAGAGTATATGATTGTGGATCATAAGATAACTCAGTTTATTCAAACTAATAAATTATTTGAACTCAAAGATAGTTCTCTTTATTCAAAGGAGTTCAAATCGCTAGTAAGTGAATTCAAAGAGCAATTTATTAATGGTGATGAAACTGAAGCTGAGGAGGCACTCGACCGTGCCATTAGCTTCTATGATAATAATAGAGAAAAAATTGATCCTGATAAGGCATGGATGCTCTTTATTATCAGCGGAAAGAAGCTCGCCAGAAAGCATGAGTATGGATCGGCCATAGATATGTTCAAACTCAGTGAAAAGATTGCAAGTGAAGAAAATCAATATGAAAGCATGTTTCAAACACTCTTTGCTCTCTATCGAGATCATAAACTAGATGAAGCGAGAGACTTTATTTCTAAACAAGGCTTCATCGACAATTATGAGAAGATAGGCTCTAAGCTTCGCTTCTGGATTGCTAATATTTATGATCAAAGCAAAGAATATAAAAGAGCAAAAGAGCTCTATTTAAAGCAGATAAGAACTAGTCCCTTAAACTACTACTCGATAATTTCATTAAGAAAGCTGAGACGACTTGCTCCTCACTATGGCGCAAGCCTTCTTGTGAGCCCCTTCAAAGTTGGCGGTGATGCTAGCGAACTCTCAAAGGACTCTCAAGAGTACCTTAGGCTCTATGATCTCTTTTTAAAGAGTAGGAGTTACTCTCTTACCCAGTTAATGGCGATTTCACTTAGAAAGATGCCGGCAGCAAGGTTTTTTTCATTCACCTCTGATCAGGCTACAAAACAGGCTGAAAGCCTCAAGGCTTACTTCCTTATCACTTACTTCAGTAATAATGGTCAGCATCTTCATTCTTTTAAAGAAGCTTACTCTACTCTAAACAGTGGCAAACTGACCTTAAATAACCA
>CALHBL010000075.1 GCA_937930825.1 uncultured Bacteriovoracaceae bacterium | reverse complement strand
TCTTAAAGAATTTCTCTTCCCCCATATACTCAATAAAGCTCATCCTTTTAACGATACTACCAAGCTGATCTCTGAATGATTCTCCTATGCTCATTTTCCTCCCAAGCTTTTCTTCTAAGAAGTCCTGCATGGAAAAAATACGATCAAAGGGTTCTTTATAGTCGGGGAGGTTATCTAAGACCTCTCGAAACTCTTTGCTCTTTAATACCTTCAACTCATCTTCAGAGAGGTTGAATATATACTTCAGTGCTGCTAGTGAGTCTTCAGTTAGCTGAATACTCTTTCCGTCTTTAGAAAAGAGCAATCCAATCGCTTTATTTAAATTAGTGAGTTCCTCGGGGGAGAGTTTCACCATTAACGGGTAGTCGATCCTAACTTTTATCAATTTACCTTTTTCATTTCTCTCAACGAGCCAATTACCTCTGTGACCATCGATATCATGAAGACCAAGCTTTAGCTGGGCCTTATTCTCAATTTCAACAATTTCGGATGCCACCTTCTGCGCTTCATGACTGGGCAGATCTTTTAGGGCGATATTATCGACAAATTCAAATACAGATACATTGTCTTGAAGCTTAGGAGTGATTCGCGCTTGCATGTCAATTTCGACTCCAGCAACTTTGGATGATTTTGAGTTATAGGCTTTTTCTGCTGACTCTTGCATGGATCTTTGTTTTTCTTGGCTTAATTCAACCCCTGATTCTGCATCAAGATGCTCCATGGCGTAGAGCCTCGATTGCTCTGAGATTCGCGCCCATTTAGCCAATGTAGGATTACCTGACTCAAGCATTCCCTTTTCGGCCTTCTGAAGTACCAGGTTGTAGTTTGCAATTCTACCGCGAACATTTTCTTTTTGATAAGTTACTGAATACTTCTTATCGTCGCAGATAAGAAGGTAGGTGAAGTTAATTGATCCTGCCCCTAGGACATTGCCAACTTTGCATTTCTTCATTACATCGGGGCCAAAGGCCTTTTCTAAATCTTTGAAGATGTGCTGTCTTCCTGGCTCTTCGACTCTGTCAAAGGCATTTGCGAGTTTTTCACGCTCCTTAGGAGGCAGAAGGTTAGTAGAGGCCAGAAACTGAGATGCTTTGTAGCCTAAGGCATCTAGTGATCCTAGAATATCAGCAACGCTGAGTGAACCATTTATAGAATTAGTTTTCTTCGCAAGTAGGGCCGCTAAAAGAGCGCGCTTTTCTTGAGAATTAAAGACCTTTAGGAAATGCTTACCTGCCTCACGAATATTAGGGTCTGAGCTATCTTTAAATAATAAGTTAAGGGCAGATTCTAAAGATTTTGAATTTTCCAAATTATAATCTTTTAAGAATATAGATAAGGTAGCGCCTTTTCCTGTCACATCGGATGAATTGAATATATTTTTAAAGAAGTCTAATTGATTCCCTCTATTCTCCCCATCAGAAAAGCCAATGGACAAGTCAATTTCTAATTTCTTAATAACGGCACGATCATATTCTTCATTCATCAAGTATTTAAAAAACTGAATTCGGGTTTCATCTGTTTCAAGGAGGTCACTGATCATCATTGGTAAGTCAGACCCAAGTACAACGGAATCTTTGATATTATTGATGCTTAAGTACTTTGGTGCAAAGACTTCACTAGCTTCAGCGTAGGAGCTCATCATCTTTTTTTCAGTATAGTTTAAGAGTTTATCTTTTACCTGACTTCCATTTTCTCCCAACATAGACTCTATATCTTCAATGACTTTGTGTACTTTGGGTCTATTTTCAGCGTGGCCTGGAAGATTATTGCCCTCTTTAAAAGTTTTTTCAAACTCCTCTAATTCATGTGTTTTATCTAAAATACCAACAGCAAGGTTATACTTTAATGTAGGGTTTCGGATCGCTTTAACAATATTGGGATTTTCTAAATGTTTAACAACCGCGGGAGAGAGCTTCTTTCCTTCTTTATGAAGCTCGAGCATATAGTTTGTGATAGACTCTATTGATGCGGTGGTTATGCTCTGTCTTCCTCTGCTATTCGGATGAACGTGAATGGTATGGTCATGTATTCCTCTTGCATAGACATCAAAGATATTATCGGAGAAAATATCCTCAAGTACTGCAAGAGGCATATTTTTGAGATAGTCTTTGTTAATAAAGAGTGTGTCTAAGTAACTGCTAGGAATTGAAGCGTCACTATATCTTTTTACATCTAAGAAGAAATTAAGCTTCTTTTCAGGAGTTTCTAGTTCATTAAAAATATCTCCTAAAATGGTACTTCTAGGAAATGCGGAGTAATTTCCTTCAAAGGAGAAGTTCCGCATCTTACCTTCCTTAAGTTGCGCTTCAATCATAGACCTGTAGAGGGCCTCTGTCTTATCAGCGTACACAGCATCTAGAGTGTAGAGTTTTCCTAAGGTGATATGATAATTTGTTTTGGTAACCTTTTGCTGGCTTGCCTTCTCGATTAAGAAGTTAAAGAAATCTTCTTTCTTATTACTTCCTCCATGCATAAATTCACTTGTGCCGGAGGCCAAATCGACTCTAAAGTTATAATTGGATTTTTCAAAATCAAGGGTTCCTAAGTTCTTTGTTAGCTCTTCAAAGAACTCTGATTCACTTTGGCCGATGAGATCAGCATTAGAGTAATAGGTATTTAATATTTTATCAATGGGGATCACGTGCCATTCTCTATCTGATTTTGCAATGATCTTGTTGATAATATCTAAGAAGTTTCCTTTAGAGTTACTCAGTTCTTCCTTGGGAAAGGAAGCTTTATTATCACCAACGATCCAGTCAACAAAGCCTCTGCTTATTCCTTTTTCTTGATAGTAGGCATCGAGCCGACTATTTACTTCTGGTTCTTGAAAGGCATCACTGGGGCGGTATGTTTGGCTTTCGGGATTGATATCTCGCCAGGTTTGTCCTAGGGTGTCATCGTTGTTTCTTACCGTTGTCGTATCTAAAGGCCTTATATTGAATTGAAGTTCTGCAAGAGCTTTAGGACTGAGAACTTTGGTGACTTCAACGATTCTACTTCTTACCTGACTATTGAGTTGTTCTGGGATTCCTGTTGAACTGAAGAATTCCTTTCCCACTATTCTTTCGACTTTGCCTAAGGTACTTGAGAGCTCAGCATGAAGGGATCTGTAAGATTTATTAATGACCTCTTCAAGGTCATCTCGTGTTCCTATGCCCTTTACTTCGACTTCAATTTCATCTAGAAAGCTCTTAATCCAATTGCTATCAAAGGCCGTATCGACGAAGTCGTTTAAAACCTGCTGAGCTTTTTTAGGATCATTCTTTACTAGTAGAGCAAGCTCTTCGGCATCTGGCACTTCTCTATTTAAATCAAGATTTGTATTTAGTAACCACTCCAAATTTGATTTATTCATATAGGGATTAGTTGAGGGTAAATATCTTTTCTTCAAATTTTTTAATTTATCAATAGAGGCAGAAAAGATAAGCCCTGCCTCTTTGGAAGGTGTTTGTTGTCCTAGGTAGTAGTGACCGTGATATCTGGTCTTAGCATATACTTTTTTAGTAATCTCAGGTTTTTCAAGCCATATCTTTGATGCTAATGCTCTAGATTCTTTCTGATATTCCTCTAAGCCTAATATAAAAACGTCTTCTGCTATATAGTTGTGCGAATACTTAGTAGAGCCAGCTAGGAAAGTATATTTTTCCATCCAATTTTTGACTACAGAGTCAATATGACTACCTCCACACTTCTTTTTACCATTCATGCTAATACAGAAATATTTCTTTGTGTCTTCATATAGAGCTGTTCTCTTCGCTATGGTATCAACTAGGTTCTTCTTCTTCTTTTTTAAGAGCATAAGAGTATCGCCATTCTTTGTTACCTTAATTTCCTTATTTAAGCTCTTTAGCCTTGCTTCATCGATTACGATGTCAGTTTTTATTGAAAATAAATCCTTTAAGTTATAATCTTCTAATCGCCTTAAAGTAGGGTCACTTGCTTTTGCAAAGATCTTTAACTTATCTGGTGAATCAATTCGCGCTTTGTTAGCCTCATAGTATTTTTGGAAGATCTTTAGTCTCTTGCTATATAAATCAGAGAGGATTTTAATTTTCTCTTCAGGGTCATTAGAAATGAAATCAATTTGGCTCTTTAACGTTTCAGGTAGACTCGTGATAGAATAATTATAATCAGCTGGGTTGGGTGAACCGAAGAATTCTGCATCTAAGCCTTTTAGAGTCTCTGGTTTTTCGAAATCACCATTTAGAACCTTTTCATATTCAGTTTTAAATTTTTCTTCCCATTCTGATGAAGAGGCCCTTTCAAGACTCTTTAGGGCGATTTCTCTTTGCTTTGCAAAATACTGGGGGCCCTTAGTATATTGGTGTACCGAACTGATAACACTAGTCTTTCTCTTTTCTATGCCATCTCCAAATCGGTACTCATCAATCTTTGGTCCATAGAGTTCACCATTATTGATAAGATGGTTGATAGTCATATCATTGGTATGCACTCTCGTATCATCTAAGGGGTGTTCTTCAAGAAGATTAGCAACGAGTAGAGATGTTCTGGTCCCAACTCCTTTAAGTGCATCTTTTTCTTTTCTACCTTTTTCATGTTTTTTAAAACTTTCAAAGAAATGTCTATATCCATAGGGGTTATACTTACCCCGTTTTATAACTCTCTTTACTCCATTAATATCGGCCCGAAACTCTTCTTTCTTACTTCCACTCAACCGCTTAAAGAAATTCTTTGAATCTCTCATATCAAACTTCTGTTCTAAAGCATTATTGTGAGTTAACTCATGGCCTAAGACCCATGCTAGGGCATCATCAGAGTCGAGTATATCCAATAACCCAGTTGTAACAACAATAGTTTTATTTTCAGGATCCATAGCTATTGTTGGGTTTATCGAATCAAAGAGCGCGAGCTTTATTTTACTGGTATCGGTTGGGTCTATATCTGTTCCATAATGTTCATCGGCCAGTTCTGCGAGTTGCTTGGCAACAGCATTGAGAGGGTGGCCTCTACCAACAAGTTCACCGCCAAGCATCTCTTCCAGTTCTCTGGTATAGGAGCTCGTATCTTCAATAGTGCTTACGTCTTTGGCCTCTAGTTTTTGGCCATATAAAGAAGAAATAAATAGCAACATGAAAACATACATACGCATAGTAGCTAATCGTCATGAATACTATAAACCTTAAACTTTAAGTTAGTCTAAATGATTGGAAATATTGTTTAAAAAACAGAATAGTCGACTATCGGGACTGCTCTTCATCGTTTTCTTTTGTTGACAGTAGAAGTCTTACTGAGATGGCCCTCGCCTCGAGCGAATAATATCTAAGCTTTTTAATAAGCACTTCATCATATACTTCTTCACTGGTCCACCTGTGACGAATTGGTTTAGGTCAACC
>CALHBL010000074.1 GCA_937930825.1 uncultured Bacteriovoracaceae bacterium | reverse complement strand
ATTAATAACTGCTGATGGTCAGCCGCTACGTTTGCCGCTTCATAATAAGGAGCAATCTCAAATTGACCTGGGGCTACTTCGTTATGACGTGTTTTTGCGGGAATGCCTAAACGATAAAGTTGGTTTTCAACATCCTGCATGGCCAATATATAGAATCTCTGGCCTTGAAGTATAAAGATCATCAAAATGGTTTAAAGCTAATCAAAGAAATTATGGCCAAAGAGAGTAAGTCACTATGAGCATCGCAATATCAAGACGAGACCTACTCAAGTTAATTTCTTCTTCAGTCGCACTTTCATCTTGCCTAAATTTACCAACAACACCTAACTCCTATGATGTCTATTGGCTTCACTTAGAAGGCGCTCCCTTTAGAGCACTCTTCGACTTTTGGCCTTCCTTTACTCAGAATATCCCACTGCCGGGAGTTGAAAGAACTAAAGTAAGCATTGATGGTAGGGAGCTTCTACTGCCAAAGATTTGGGAACAAACACAAGGCAGTGACTCCATTCTCAATCACTGGCTCAGCATAAGAGGAATTACGACTAAGAGTCCCCACCTCACCCAATGCCGTAAGGAGTGGTTTGGAGGCATCGGCAATGATAGTGCCAATGAAAAGAAAAGCCGCTCTTTCGAAGCACCACAGAGAATGAAGACAATAAACGAAGTCATTGCTGAATGGTCAAACCCCTCTGGGAAGAAGGAACTCAAGCAGCACAGAAAAGTCAGGCCCTTTATTATTAACTCTTATAAACAGCTCACATTTGAAAGCATGAAAGAGCTAAATGCAGAAACTACCACTTTCTATAACTCCTTTTATCGCGACATCATTAGAGAGCTTAGCTCCTTTGTCACAGACCTTAAGAAGCAACAATTATTTGATAAGAGTGTCATTATCATAACAAGTGACAGAGCTAAAGCTCCTACAAGTACTGCTCTTCCCACGCCTATGGAGCCCGTTTGGCAGGGCTCACCTCTTTCTCTCATCTCAGGCTCAATTTTGGGACCAGTCAATATTGGGAATATCTATAAAGAACACCCGAAGTATTCTCAGGCCTACCCTGGTACCTGGGGAACACCAGAAATGGAATGGACACCAAAGGATGTCATTCAGTTGGCCAGTGACCTGCTCCATCCCAAAGAATTTCGCCTAAAAAATACGAAAGAAAAATATAAAGAAAATCCATGGATAAGCCCAAGACCCCTCCAAGGATTCTTTGTCAAACTTCCTCCTGGAAGAATAGTCTAATCACATAGAATATTTCATGCTATGCTCAAGCGCTTTCAATTATACCCTAAGAAACTCGGGTCCTTTATCTCCCACCCGAGTCACATAAGGCGTTAAGTACCCTTTCTAGGAGCAGTACATGAGTATGAAAATTCCTCCTCAATATGAGAAAATGAAGAGGGCCATGAGCTGGTCTCGCTTCATTGTTCTTAAGCCCTACAAAGCATTGCTACTTTTCTTCTTGTGTCTTGCTCTTTTCTTACCAGGTATTTTTTCTATCGAAAGTAAGTGGAGCCCTAGAATATGGTTTGATAGTGACCACTCAGAAATTCTTAAACTCAATCGTTTCGAAAAGCAATTCGGTAGTGATACTTTCATAAGTCTAGGCGTCTATCATCCAGATGGTGTTTTTCAGAATAAGACGATCAATATATTAAAAGAACTCACAGAGAAAATGTGGCTCGTGAAGGATGTCATACGAGTGGAGTCGATGAGTAACTATAACTTCATTGAGGCTTCAGAAGATGATATTAGAACTGATCCTTTCTTCAGTAAAAATCAGTATAGCGAAGAAGAACTAAGCACCCTAAAAAGAAAAGCTTTAAATCACGATGTTTTGCCCGACTTCTTTATCAGTCCCGATGGTACCTATGCTCTGATTTATGCCTATCTTAAGCCCATTTTGGCCGGAGAAGAAACAGACTTTACTCAAGTCGTAGAGCAAACTCGTCAAAGAGTGAATGAAGTAAAGAATAAACAAGAGGGACTTAAGGTCTTTATAACAGGACCTGCTGCGGGTAACGATGCCTTTAGAGAAGTAAGTCAGAGCGATAATATGACTCTTGTTCCTTTCATGTTTGCTTTCTTATTGGGTCTTCTCTTCCTCCAGTTTCGAAGCTTCTCTTGTGTTATTCTGGCCTTGGGATTAATAGGCACTTCTATTGGAGTAACCTTTGGACTTATGGGCCATACGAGTATCATCTTTAACTCCCTTCTGGCGGCGATACCAGGCGTTCTCCTTGCCATTTGTATTGCCGACGCCGTTCATATTTTTACTAGCTATTATTATTTCCGCTCTCATGGTCATCTGAGTAGAGAGGCCACTCTCTTGGCCTTGGTTAAGAACTTTCAACCAACTCTACTGACAAGTCTCTCTACAGCAATTAGCTTCCTCTCTATCACCTTTACTGATATCGCTCCTATAAGAGATCTAGGTTATTTGTGTGGCTTTGGAACACTCATGGCCTGGCTCTTTACCTATCTGGCCATCGGATCTTGCTTGTCGCTTATCTCTGAATTCTTAGATGGTCACCCTCCTAAGACTTTTGAATTCTCTAGGC
>CALHBL010000073.1 GCA_937930825.1 uncultured Bacteriovoracaceae bacterium | reverse complement strand
ATAAAAACTGCGACTCAAATGTGCCAGGAACTGCAAGGGTATCGTGGAAATATCCATGGTTATCTATCTAAAACTGCGGATCTAAAACATGAAATGGACTTTGTAGAAACCTTATCAAGTAGTTCTAATTTACTTGTGAATAGTAGCTTCTATGATTTTTTTAAAAAAATACAACTTTCTCATCCACCACAGGGTGCGAAAGAACTATTCTTAATTGAGAGCTTTTCAGGTGATTTCTTTGTGAGCTTTTTAGAAATGGTGAAGTTGTTTAATCGAGGGAAAGAAGGGCCTGTTTTCACTGGGTACGAGCTTATTAAGAATCTGGATAACAGCTTTTATGAGTCTGCTCTCAAGCTAATAGAATGGGCAGAGTCGAAAGATCAGGGCCAGTTAAAAAGTGTAGGTCGTATATGGAACGCTTTATCTGATGAAGGGAAATTATTCTTTATTAATTTCTTTGATGCTCACTATAAGAATGGAGCAAATGTATCATTATTGACTGCCTATTACTCGTCTACTTTAAAAGTTGGAAATCAAGCAATATCAGAAGTTTTAAATGAGTTATTTTCTAAGAAAGAGCGAGAAGGTGAAGACGTCTTTATAAATGCTTTGTCAGACGTAACCGACGTTCTCTCTAGTGATGGGCTTCTTGAAGAGTTTAAAATTTTCTTTTCAAAAGATCATATTTTGAAAATTCTAAAAATTATTTCTAGCGGTTATGTTGAGCCAGAAGGATCTGCATCGATTAGTGATATTTATATTCTGGAGCCTTTAGAGGACCAAGCGTTGCCGCAAGTAGATTTATCGGGAAGGCTTTCAAATGCCTCTCAGAAATGTCTTAAAGAAATGACTGAGCCTTCTGTTAATTTCTACTCTTTAATCAATACCCCTCCCAAAGAGTGTTCATCCTTTGTTAAAAATGATCCTTTGATGAAAGCGTTCTTCGCTATGTCTGATTTTTCCCATTTTCTTAAAGACTTGGGTGGTAATGGATTAACTGATCGGGGAGTCCTATCTCCAGTTCTGCTCAATAATTATGCGAGTTTGTTTAAAAATATTTCTGAAAAGTACAAATCAGATACAGAAGAGGGGCTTTACCCAGTACTTAAAGAAGTAAATAAGTTCTTTAAAAAGAGTGAAGTTAGAAAAAGTGTAGAAAAGGTTGGGTCAGGTATTTTATTGCTCTCAGAGGATAATGGCTTGACGGAAGTGGCCTCCTCTTATTTTGGGCAAGATACTAATTTTAATGAGGTAGAGAATATCTTTAAAAGTATCGAGATTGCAGCATCTTTGTTTGATGGCTATAAGAAAGGTCGCTTAGATGATTTTTTGAATGAAGTCATCTTCATTGAAGACCCCGCATACAGGTGCAAGAACTTTAATCAAGAACTGGGGGGGAGTGCATGCCCAACTTCAAAGGATATGAAAACTATTGCGTCTCGTATAGTAAAGCGATCAATAAGAAGAAATGATGGCTTTCCATCAGCTATAGAACAAATTGTGAAAATGATTTCCGTAGACCATGGCCTCCTCATTCCACTGAGTGCAGAAGTTCAAAGAAAGAAAGTGGTTAGCTTAAATGAAAGCTTGCGTATGTTCTATGGTTTTACTGATGTAAACATAAGTGAAAATAAGAAAGATTTGAAATTGCAGATTTACCCTGAGGCCGTAAGAGATTACTTTGATAATCCAGATTGGGAGGTTACTAAGAAGCAAGCCAAGTCTGGCTTTAACGACGTACCCCGCCAAATAAATACAATGGAAAGAATAGAAGTTGTAATAAGGGATGTCCGATTTGATGAACTCTATCTCGGTGCTCACTATATGAACGCAGTTGCAAAATCTGAAAACTATAATAAAACAGTTGAGTCGAAATTTGGATTATTAAAAACGTGCGTTCCTCTAAAGTTCTGTGGCAAGCTTATGAATAAGGGGGAGCAAGGATTGGCCAAGAATAGTAAAGATACATTCCTGGCACTCTTAGATGTTAATACGGTAAACGGGTGGGAATTTGGGGACTACATGCAAGCCCTACTTTCTTCTTTAGTAAGTTCCTCGCCAAAAGATGCTCAAGTTAGCTCAATAGTAAAAAAGAAAATTCTAGGTATTGAAATAGATATTCCATACTTGCAAACGAAGAAGCAGCTTACTCATCACAATGGCAAAATATTAGGCCTTGTTAGTATGGTGAGTGGCTTTAGCAATGTCGCAAGACTGATTCGGGATAGAGTTGGTAGGACAAATCTTCAATTTCAAGATTTTTTGAATTCACCTGAGTTTGTAAAGGTGAATAGTAACTTACTTAAGAACTATGATCCTCTTCGTGATAATGATCATATTATTCGCTTAGTAGAGCTAGCGGATAAAAGTGGCTTTATTGAAAGTTTTATCGACTATTTCTCTGAGGCGGACTATCAGACTCAGCGACTTGCTGAAAATTTAATATTTAAAGGAATCAATCTTATCTCATATATAGCTGATGGGGGAGAACGCTATAATAGTCTTGGACTCTCTTCCTTCTTAGAGATTGCCCATGTGGTTGTTCAAAACCACAGAAGCTTAAGTAAAGTAATAGTACTTAAAGATCTAGAGAATTTAAAAGATATGAATCACTTCTTAGATATTGCCCTCTATGAAATTAATAAACCGGGAACGCCATTTATCAAAATATTAGGTGAGATTGGCCGCTTTACTACTAAGTCAGGCCAAGGGCTTATTCCATTCTTGAAATCAGTAGCACAGAGTGAAAAGAAACTAATCACTCTTAAAGATGCTTTTGTAGGCTTTAAAGAAATTTTTAATACGCTTGAAAGTGAAAACTCTTTAATGCCAGTAGTAAATTTCCTGAAAGATATAAGACTAAGCTCAAATGTTAGTCTTACTGGATTCCAAAAGTTATTTCAAATTAGCGGTGCTAAGAGAGTGTGTGAAAAACCAGATGATAATAGTTCGCTTATTTGCAGGAATAATGAAAAGCGCAATGAGCTTGGACGATCTCTATCCTATCTAACGATGAATAAATCTGCTCATTTATTTGGAATTGTTGACTATTTTGGACGGGATAATGATCAAGATCAATTAGCCTTTTTCTTGAGAGTTTTCCCAAGTTTAACAATCAATTAACATAAAGGTTGATTTCTCCATTGAAGAGCCCGTAAAGAAAGTTATAATAGCCTCATGTGACCAAAATTACAGGGGTTTTAAATGACATCAGCAGTTAGAGAAAAAGCAACACATGCATTAGATCAAGCAAAGAAGTATATATATGGGCAGGATAACCTGCTAGATTCTATTCTATGTGCTCTTATCTGCGAGGGGCACCTCTTAATCGAAGGAATGCCAGGTTTAGGAAAGACAATGTCTGTCTCTACTATGAGTAAACTCTGTGACCTGTCTTTTAAAAGAATTCAATTTACACCTGACTTACTTCCTTCAGATCTGATTGGTACTATGATTTACTCTCAGAAATCATAATCTTTTTCAACTAAGTTTGGGCCGATTTTTACTCAAATTTTGTTAGCTGATGAGATAAATCGATCCCCGGCTAAAGTCCAAGCAGCACTTCTTGAAGCAATGGCAGAAAAACAAGTTACCATCGGCGATAACACCCATAAGCTATCTGCACCATTTGTTGTGCTTGCGACTCAGAACCCTATAGACCAAGAGGGAACTTACCCACTACCAGAAGCACAGATGGATCGGTTTATGATGAAAATTCAGGTTGATTACCCAGACTTTGAATCAGAAAAATCAATCTTAAGTCTAAGTAGTAATTTCTTAGAGTCAATTGAAGCGACTCTCAGTACTGATGACTTGATCGAAATCCAAGAAATCACGAACGGCATTTATATAGACGAAAAGATTAAAGATCTAATTGTAAAAATTGTCCACGCAACTAGGCCGAGCTCTGAATTCTTTGATAAAAAGTATAAGGGTGTAATTTTAGCAGGTGCCTCACCTAGGGCATGCCTCTGGCTGTATAAAGTATCAAAATTTATGGCCTTCCTAGAAGGAAGTGACTTTGTTAAACCTTCACATATACTTAAGGTGGTTCCTGCTATTCTTGCACACAGAATGATTCTCTCTTATGAAGCAAGTCTCGATCAAGTTGATGGAAGGGCGTTGGCGCTGGAGATTGCAAAAAGTATCATATGAATATTGTAGAAGTTAGAAAAATTGTAGGCGAAATTAAAGCTCAGCTTTTTAAAAAAAGTAATAGCTATAGTATTGGCATGCTTAAGAGTAGCTTTAGGGGCACTGGATTACAGTTTAAGGAACATCGGCAATATACTCATGGAGATGATGTTCGTTTTATAGATTGGAAAATTCTTGCAAAAACTGGTGATCCTTTTATTAAGACATTTGAAGAAGAAAGAAATGTCCAGATTGCTGTTGTGATAGATACCGGACCATCTATGCTCTATGGCTGGAAGGGGGTGTCTAAGTTGCAAGCTGCTCTTGAGATAACTTGTATGCTCTATTTACTTGCAAGTGAAACTAATGACTTCATACACGCTGTTTTCTTAGGTGAAAATGTGATTGATGTTCCGGCTGGGAATGGCGAGAAGGGGATTATACAATTGATAGCAACTTTATCAAGAAATGGCTTAATAGATGATAGTGGTAAGGTTAATCTCGACTATAATTTGAATAATATGGAACTTCCAAAGTCGAAAACAAGTGAGTATGCAATCAAGAAGCATATCGCTAGAAATAGAGAAGTAATTATTTTATCAGATTGGATCGATTTAAATAACTCAGAAAGTTATAATCAAATAGTTTCAAGTAGAAGGTCCCATTGCTTTAGAATCGTAGCTCCTCTAGATCAGGCAAAGAAAGTACCGATCTCTTTAAAAGTTGCTAGTGGCACTAAATCGGGAGTCATGTCCTTTAGTTCAAAAAATAAGAAAGAAAGTTCCAAGACTAATAGGATAAAAGATTTAGAATTAACAGAAAGGTATCTAGATCAGTTTGTTAGAGAGATGATTTGATATGATTCGGATTATTTTATTTTTAACAATTTTATTCTGCCAATCAACTTTTGCACAAGATGCAAGAGCTTTACTAAAGTTTGTTGAAGCTGAAGGTTCAATTAAGGTAGGTGAAACCTATTTAATGGAATTAACTATTTTTCCTTTCGACAAAAGCTTAGTCGAAGAGAGTACATTTCTTGATAAGCTCTTTCTTGACTATTTTTACGTGACAAAGGTACATACGATTTTTCAATCGGAAAATAATCAAGATGCAGTTGTTGTTAAAATGAGGTCTGTAGTTGCTAAGAACTTTAAACGGCAAGCAGTATATATATGGAATTTAGGTGATATAAATATTCCTATTGAGGTAGAAGAGCTTACTGTTGAAGATAGTAAACTATCAATTAAAGATTTTACTATTCTTGAGACAGGAAAGAAGTTCACGAATTCATCATACATACTCTACGTTTCTCTTTTATTTATCATTTTAATCGTTCTAGGCCTGTGGTTTTACCAAAGAAAACCTATTGATAAGGAAATAGGCAAACGTGAAAAATTGATAGAGAGGCTGGTGGCGCTTCAGGGGCATAGTGGCTTAGAGGAACTTTATCAAGATAGAAATGAATTCATGAAACTCTTTGACTCAGATAAAAATTTAGAGAAGAACTTTAAAGAAATGTTAGAGATGTACGAAGTTAACCAGTTCTCG
>CALHBL010000072.1 GCA_937930825.1 uncultured Bacteriovoracaceae bacterium | reverse complement strand
AGCGCTGAGAGAGCTGATCCTCATGCCCTCCATACTTAGTGACAAGCACATCCTCTAAGAAATCAACTTCTTTTACGGCCGTTATTCTCAGCCACAATTCATAGTCTTCACATACGAGATAATCTTCGCGAAATAAACCGATATCAATTAAGAAGGACTTCTTAATGACCACTGCAGAAGGCGAGATCAGGCATAACTCTAGGGCGCGCTCAAATATATCTCCGCCCTCTTTTCTATGGATTTTTCTTTGATTAAGGTGTTCTCCATTACGCACCCACTTTTCATTGCAATGGAGAATGACGCTCTCAGGGTGCTCTTCTAGAAAGGCCACCTGCTTTTCCAATTTCTTTCTATGCCACTCATCATCACTATCAAGGAAGGCAAGGTAATCTCCCTTTGCCTGCAAGATCCCCCTATTACGAGCTGCGCTTACCCCAGCATTACAAGGGAGACTGATAACTTTAAGACGAGGGTCACTCTGCTCTTTTAAAAAACTTAAAGTATCATCACTTGAGGCATCGTCAATAATGATGACTTCAAAGTCAGTAAAGGATTGCTTCAATACGGACTTTAAGGACCTTTTTAAAATATCGGCCCTATTAAAAGTAGGGATGATAACGCTTACGAGTGGCAAATTTCTTCCATCTCTTTGACAAGCTCGCTATCGAGCACTCTTGGTTTTAAATCGAGTACTCTTTGCCAATCATCAATAGTCTTTGAGCCCATCAAAATATACTTGGACCAGCTAGGATTTAAAGCATAACTAATAGCTGCATTAATTAAGCCCAAATCACCAACAAGCTCTTCTAATCTTGGAATTTTTTCTATTTTTTTGAGAACCTCGGCCTGTATCCACCAAACAGACTTCTTGCGAGAGTCACCTTCAGCATAGTTCTTAGAAAGCTCCCTCTTCTTATCTACCCTTCCCGTCAAAATACCTTTATCAAAAACGCCCCAGCCAACAAAGGGAATTTCTCTTTGCCTTAAGAAATTTGTTACATCTGCTTCTGGTCTCTCAAAGAGGTTATTCTGCATTTGTACCGAGTCTATTCTAATAAGCTCTTCGGCTTTAGTGAGGTCTTCTAAATTCGTATTGCAAAGACCAATAGTCTTCACCTTCCCTTCAATCTGCGCCTTGGCCAGAACTTCTAAGGGAAATCTAATATCCACCTTACTATCCGGCCAATGGATCATGTAGTGATCAATATACTCTGTCTTTAACCTTCTCAAGCTTTCAATCAGCATGGCCTGTGTTTGCTTGGGGTCATTGGACATATTGACTCTCTTATTATCATGCCAACCAACCCCACTCTTAGAAATAAGACAGACCTTCTCCCGCTTATTTTTAATAAAATGGCCAAGAGCTTCCTCACTCTTTCCGAAACCATAAATAGGGGCTGTATCAAAGATTTTTATTCCCTGATCAAAGACAAAATCAAGCAGGCCATCTTCAGGCTTACCAAAGGCATAACCACCACCGTCAGAGCTTAAAGCTGCTCCACCAAAAATAAAGGGTTTATCACTGGTGCTAAAGCGATCAAATAAGGACATAGAGAGCTCCTAACGTTAATACTGAAGTTTGACTAGCAACACGTCGCTATACTAAGGTCTCACACACTGTGAATCAAGTATCCAGTGCATAAAGTCATACCGGTTGAGTTTTCAAGTATTGAAAACTCACCTAAAGACTTGAATACCCGGATGGTATTAAGGTTCAAGCTACGCGCCTTTAGGCGTGCTGCTTGAGTTCCTTTCCAGTAGCGGTACATAAAGAAAGGAATTACCTAAGTGTTGTCAATTAGGCTTATCGCTTTTGCCCATAGAGGGGAAGCCCGAGCATTCTTAAGTGAATTCTCTTGTAGGCCCTCGCCTTTGAAGGAAAACCTCTTCCAAAGTGAAAGTAAGCTGCTCTATATTCTCATAAGCGGAGAGGGGCCTTATCGGGCCATGAGCGAAATGGCCCTCACCCTCGGCCTCTTAAAGGCCCAGTACCCTCAAGCACTCACTACTGTCTATAATTTTGGTATCTGCGGCTCTTTGGAAGATGGACAAGCAAATCAATTTGCCATTGGTGACATTACACAGATAAGAACTATTTACTCTAACTCCGCCAATCAAGGGATGGAATTTAAAAGCTTTACCGCCCCGGCCCTTCAAGATGATAAGAGGCACGACCTAGTATCAAGTCATATAAGAGTCCTAAGTAAAGAGACGAGAGTGAAGCTCAGTCACTTTGCCCCCCTTGTGGACAGAGAAGCGTGGGGCTTTGCTTATGCCTGTCAGTCAGCGAATTTAAAACTGAATTGTTTCAAATTAATTTCGGATCATGCTGACGGAGAAATCTGCCAAATCGTAAAAGAGCAGGCACCTGAGTGGAGTGAAAGTCTACTAGAAAAATTTAACACTCTCGAAGAAAAAAAAGACGAGCCAAATCCTTCCCCCTTGCCGGGTGAACTAAACGCTCAGCATATTACAGTCTCTCAAAAAAGAAGACTTATAAACTTATTCAGGGCCCTCCACTTAAAAGGAATTCCCTCTGATGAAGCTTTGAAACTTTGTCATTTTGATCTTCTCAAAGGTCAGAAAAAGCGCTCTAAAGAAATAACAAAGGAGCTCATTCAAAAGCTCCACGCTCTGGTCTACCCCCTTAATACAGCGCTAGACGAAAAGCTTCAAGAGCAAGTAGCACCTCTAAAAGCAGCAGGCCTGCAAGTACGCTTTGATCAAGACTTAGAAAGAGAGCTGCTCCACATAGGTGCTACCATTTCTTCAAAAGAGCAGATTGCGAAAATCCAATCCTCATTTGATCAATTTAATTTTGATCACTATATCTCTCTTCTAAGAGGTCAAGATGTTCAATAAAATTTTTATTGAGCGTGAGCTCCTAGAGGCAGAATCAACTCAGTCAATTATCAAACGCTTCCCTAATATTCCCCAAAGAGTTATTGAAAGAGTTGATGACGTTTTCGGAGTAGTAAAAAAACCATACCTACAAAAGAGAGAAGACCTCTCTCTATTCATTGGTAAAAAGAGAGGGACTCTTCTTAAAGAAGCCCCTGAGGCCTATGGTCTCGCAGGGGAGCCACACTACTACTTCATCCACGCTTACAATTGTATCTACGAGTGTGAGTATTGCTACTTACAAGGCTAC
>CALHBL010000071.1 GCA_937930825.1 uncultured Bacteriovoracaceae bacterium | reverse complement strand
GACGATGTCGAGGTCACCATTCTTTGTAGGCATCGACTCGTAGTAAACCGTATTATCAAAATTAGTGTAGGCGTTGGTCTTTCCTCCATTGCCCTCGATTGTGGTGTCAAATTTTCCAGGCCCGTACTTCTTGGCCCCCTTGAACATCATATGTTCAAGAAAGTGAGTGGCCCCCGTTGTCCCAGCTCCTTCATGCCGACCACCAACATCAAAGAAAGTGTAGTAGCTAAAAATAGGAAGCTTGTGATTCTCGTAAACCAGCAGGCGGAGCCCATTTTTGAGGGTAAATTTCTTTACATTTAAATTAATACCATCCTCAGAATCTTTAAGATTTTGGGCCTTCGTCATCGAGTCCTTAGAGTCTTTACTCTTTGAGCCAAAGGACAAGGTGGGCACTGATGAGATGATAGCAGTTAGAACTATCCAGTATTTTAATTTTTTCATAAGACAACCAACATCCTTGTGATTAAAATCGGGTAAATGTGAATTTATAGTACCTATAGAAAGTTAAAGAACCTCACGGCATTTTTTAAAGCTTAAGTTTCTAAAGTGAACCATTATCTTTTATTTAAGATATTCAAATAAAAGAGCTCTTTTTCTAAAAATACCATCGTACTTATCAGATGTTTTCGTGGCAACCTAAACTCTGCTATACAGAAAAAATAATGCATCGCGCACCACCTAATTCTTGGCCAACAATTTCCCTCTCTAAAAAAGGGTTACAGAAATCCTCGAATATGCGTAACTTTCCTCTTTTTAAAAAGTATATAATCCACTATATTCGGCTCGTTAAAATAAATGAAAGTGATCGCTTCGAGTGGGTTTAATTCCGCAAGCAAAGGACAGGGAAGAATTATGAAAATTGGTGTACCAGGTGAAATTAAGAATAATGAAAACCGAGTTGGCCTTGTTCCCTCAGGTGTTAGACAGCTTGTTCAAGATGGTAATGAACTCTTTATAGAAAAGAATGCCGGCATGGGGATTGGCATTACAGACGAAGAATATATTAAGGCCGGAGCAAAGATTCTCCCTTCATTAGAAGCTATTTTTGAGACCGCTCAAATGATTATAAAAGTTAAAGAACCTCAACCTAGAGAGGTTGCGCTTTTACGCCCTCATCATATTCTTTACACTTACCTTCACCTTGCAGCTGAGCGTGAATTAACTGAAGGGCTAATGAAGTCAGGCTCTACTTGTATTGCTTATGAAACCATTCAAACATCAAATGGAGCTCTTCCCCTACTCCTACCTATGTCAGAAGTAGCAGGAAGAATGGCCACCCAAATTGGCGCTGCTTACCTGCAAAAAGACAAGCAAGGTAAAGGCGTTCTCTTAGGTGGTGTTCCTGGAGTTAAGCGCGGTAAGGTGACCGTAATAGGCTGCGGAGTCGCAGGGACAAATGCTATTAAAATGGCCATGGGCCTTGGGGCCGATGTTACTGCAATAGACCTCAATGTTCACCGCCTTGCTGAGATGGATGATCTCTTTGATACGAGAATCACTACTCTCTTTTCTAATACGCAGAATATTGAAGAAGCTGTTACTCAATCTGACCTCGTCATTGGCGCCGTTCTTGTCCCTGGAGCTAAGGCACCAAAGCTTGTGACTAGAGAGATGATTTCTAAAATGGAACCGGGTTCAGTTGTTGTCGATATTGCTGTTGATCAAGGGGGCTGTATTGAAACTTGTAAACCTACCACCCACCAAGACCCAACATTCCTCGTGGACGGAGTAACTCACTACTGTGTTGCCAATATGCCAGGGGCCGTGGCCCGAACATCCACTTATGCTCTGACGAATGTGACTCTTCGCTATGCTCGAATGATTGCAAAAGTTGGAGTTGAAGAATCTTGTCTTACTGATCATGCCTTTAAACTAGGTGTCAATATTTACAAAGGCGACTTAGTCTATGAGCAGGTCGCACTTGATCTTGATTTAAAATACACTCCCCTCAACATCTAATCACTCGACTTAAGCTTTTAGTTAAGGCCTCCTCATTTAGGAGGCCTTTTTTTTTTAACCGCTCTTGGAAAGGAATTCAACCTTGAGTCTCAGTACCGGCCGAGCACTCAAGAATAAACTTGCCAAATGATCACCACAAAACTAAGTTGCCTCCTCAACCTAAGGGGGTGCGTAAGCTGAGATCAATGGAATTGGAACCCTTAGAACCTGACCCAGTTAAAACTGGCGTAGGAATTAGGAGATCAATATGCCTTACTTTAAGTTTACCCTCTTTTCTATCCTCATTAGCTTAAATACCCTCAGTGCAGATGTGGAAGTCTTTGCTAAGAAGAGATCATTTAGCTACTTTGAAAATCAAAATTCTATAAGCTCCTTCTCTTCTGACGAGCTCAATGCTGAAGAGCATATGGATGAATTGGTCGACCAAGTTCCCAATTTAACAACGGCCGGCGGAACAGCAAGGTCGCGCTTCTTTCAAATTAGAGGTATTGGTGAGCGTTCATCCTACGAAGGTATGCCCAACTCTTCAGTAAGTGTCTTAGTTGATGATATAGACTATACCGGTCTTGGGGGGATTTTAAGTACTTATGGGCTTGAGTCCCTTGAAATTTAT
>CALHBL010000070.1 GCA_937930825.1 uncultured Bacteriovoracaceae bacterium | reverse complement strand
CAGAAGTAGGAATAGGAATAAAGTTAGCTTTTTCTTTCGTATCTATCATTCCTGCAACTATGCCGCTCGCCACTCCCAAAGCTTCAGATACCTCAAACCTTTCTTTTGCCTCTGACACTTTTTCATCACTTCTAGACCTTTTATTACGAGTTACCGAGTAGGCATTTCCTAATTTTCGATCCTCTAGTCTTTTCTGAGCAGTTTCTACAAAGCTTTTTGAAACATCTTTTTCATTATAGTCTTCCCTTGAGACATTCAAGGCATTAGCATTAATAGAATTTTGAGTGCTTAGAGATTCTTCAACTGCTCTATATACGGCCCCCTTTCTGGGCTCAGGAATTTGATCAAGGAAATTCTGACCTAGAGCATCGTTATCAGAACTTTTTGCAAGCTTTACTGATTTGCGGCAAGAAGTTCCAAAGAGTTTTCTGTAGAACTCATCTTCTCTACCCTCTTCAATATTATAGAGAACATCTGAGATTTGGGAACATGTATGGGCCTGGCCATCCCTCTTTGAGAAACCATTAGCATTGGCATTCTCCAACCGGTGCTGAAGAATTGGGCCACAGTAAATGAGCGCCTTAGAAAGAGTTTTGCTATTGTCGGTTTCAGGTTTTTCAAAGAGACTTTTAAGTGCTTTAGCGGCGACTGCGGCACTATTTTCATTGGAACAAAAGAGCTGCTCATTTTCGTCCTCATTCTTTCGTTTACGGCAATCCTCCATTGAAAGCTTGGCCTGATCAAGCTCAGCAATATTAAATAAGTTTGTTAAGTTTCGTTTATTATCTTTGACATTATATTTCTCTGCACTTGCTTTTAAACCCTTTATCATACTCTCAAACCTAGTTAATAAGTCATCACTCTTAGTAGAGTTTGATCCCATCAGAGCACTTAAATAAGGTGAATAGTTCACAAGATCCTCAAGCTGTTTTTTCTTTTTTGGATCTAACGGCCCTAGTTTAAGTTCAGAAATTTCTTCTAGGACTGCTTTAAAAGGATCCTTTTCATTATCGTCCACATTGAAGAGGAGTTGTATAGACTTAAGGTTTTGGGAGCGATTGTAAGTATCCTCTGCATAATTTGCTGCCGTCGCAAGACTAACTAAGAAGTTTTGCATGGCCTTTCCTTCACTTCCAAACAAGTCTGATTCAGTTAAGCCAGTATCCACCAAAGCTTCTTTATATTCTTTAGCTACAAAATTGATATTGCTATTCCTTATTCCTTTTTTATTTTCAAATTTCGCGAATGTATTCGCTAAACTTCCTATTAGAGTTTTCTTCACTTCGTAAACAGCGAGTTGCTCTTTTGTCATATTATCAGGTTTAACAAGTTGAGTAGCTATAAACCTATCACTCATAAGCTTCATACCCTTATTTCTCATAGCACTTACTCTTTCCTTTCTTCCTTTAAACTTTGTCCTAACTCTCTCAACTTCTGCACTTAATTGACCATTTGTATTGTTCCTTTTTCCACCTATGAACAGCTTTAAAGCAATAGAAGTACTACCTCTGCCTAGAAAAACTTCACTACTTCCGTAATCTGCCATACCAGCAATATCTCTACCCCCAATCTTTCCATCTCCGGCCAATTGCCCGTCAATACCCTCTCCTCGCGCAAAACTATCATAGAGCTCGTCAGCAGTAATTCCACTAACTCCTCTCAGTTCTTCTGGACAAGCTGTATCACTCTGAGCGCATAGCTTTATGAGCTTCTCTTTAGCAAGCTTAAGCGCCTTATTTTGTTCATTATTGGCGCAAGAAAGATCCCTATCAAAGTCAAACTCTCTCTTCTGTATTTCTTCATTGGTATGCTTTCCAATTCTATCTGGGGTACATTTGAAGGCTTTATTCGCTATTTCAGAAACTGTTATGTTATCCCCTTTTTCCATTCCATAAAGCGAAAGTAAATTCTTATACTTTTGGTTTTCCACACCAAGTTGATTTGTCTTTGCTTCACGGCGGGCCTTCTCTTCTGCAATTTCTAATTCCTTTTTCATTATATTTAAAAGGGCAGGATTGGCAGAAAAATTAAATTGGAGCAGACTAAGGTTCTTTATACTTTCCATGTCATCTTTGATTAATGCTACTTTCTTATCAACATCCTTCTCTTGATCAATTGTATTCATTTGGCCTATGACTTCATTAAGCTCATCGATCCTAATCGTCTCATCAAACCGACAGGTTTTCTGCGCCTTCAATTCCATTATTTTGACACAAGTATTTTCAGCACTTTCACTCTTCTCACTGATTTTATGACGAGCGAATTTACCCTGATCGCAGAATTCGCCATCAAGAAAACTTGTCACCCCACCTATTCCAGGAATATCGATATTCAGATGTTTTGAAAAAGGGCAATGGCTTAGGAAGGCTTCAAAAGGAGAAGCACTACTTTCACTATAAGCAAGGTCATTTTGATTAAGGCCCCTGGCAAAGTTTATTATTTGATCGGGAGTTTGTGTACTGGGAGTTGTTCCATACGATGATTCAGCAGATAAGAGAATAGCGAGGGTCATGAATACATTCATTTTAAATTTCTCAAAAGAAAATCTTCTCATGAATTAATTCCTAGAGTATTCATTTTCGCCCTCTATAATGGTGTTTAGTGCTCAATTGCCTATTCACTACTCAAGAACTTATCGGCACTACTTGCCCATCACTTGAGTTTCCTTATCCAGTTTACAAGTAAATGACCATTGGGAATAATTATCAATTGATTGACTACCAAATTACTGTCTTAACCCTTGAATTTAGGTACAAACCAATTCAAAAGAGGAAGAGGATACTGCCACAGAAGTGGGGCAAAGAGATATTCTTTTAAGACCAACTTTGGATGGCCGAATAACTATGGAGAAGCCTTTCGGGCCTTATCAAATCTACCATAGACATCGTGGATTCTAATGATTTTAGAAGAGTCACCCCCCACTTCATTGATCCACACTTTAATGATGGCCTTAAAGGAAACAACACCATCCTTCACAATAATTTGTCCATTTCCATCGACCTCAGGAATATACTTGGCAAAGAGTCCCTCTGTTTCTGTGGGAATTAGAATTGCCTTTTTATTTAATAGTTCTAAATCCATAATAGTACTATAGCCTGACCTGCAGATTATATGAGTTGCACTAGACATGATTTCCATAATTGTATCTGAATCCGCTATATCAATCACA
>CALHBL010000069.1 GCA_937930825.1 uncultured Bacteriovoracaceae bacterium | reverse complement strand
CCCCATATCGATCAGATACGCTTTGTGAACTCTGGAACAGAAGCTGTTATGACTGCTGTTCGCTTAGCAAGAGGGGCCAGTGGAAGAAATAAGATTATTAAATTCAATGGCTGCTACCATGGCCACTTAGACTCCCTTCTTATTAAAGCGGGCTCAGGCCTTGCTGGAACCAGTGAAGCAACCAGTGCAGGAGTTCCAAAGAATGTTACAGAAGATACGCTTATCCTTGAACTTGGGGACCTTGCGGCGGTAAGAGAAGTTTTTGAACGCCACCCCAAAGACATAGCTGTCATCGCCATAGAACCTTTACCTGCCAATAATGGACTTATTCCTCAAAGCATTGAATTTCTCAAAGGCCTAAGAGAATTGGCCACTGAGTTTGGTGCCTACCTTCTCTTTGATGAGGTCATCTCTGGTTTTAGAATGGGCTTTGGTGGTATGACTGAGAAAACGGGAATCACACCTGATATGGTTTGCTATGGAAAAATTATCGGTGGCGGCCTGCCCGTCGGTGCGGTTGCCGCTAAGAAAGAAATCATGGAGCACCTTGCCCCGGTTGGGAATGTCTATCAAGCGGGAACTCTCAGCGCCAACCCTTTGGCCATGGTGGGAGGACTTGAAACACTTAAGCAAATGACGCCTCAGTCTTATAAAGATCTCGAAGAGAATACGAATGCAATCGTTGAAATTTTAAGGCAATGGTTCAAAGATTTTGAGGACGGCCGCTTTAAAGAGCTTAGTATTATTAACGAAGGCTCTTTATTTTGGATTCACCCGGGAGCAGCTCCTGTGAATGCCTCGAATATGCCATCCCAGCTCAATGAAAAATTCTACGACCTCTTTAGTGTTCTGCTCGCTAAGGGGATTTACTTAGCACCAAATGCTTATGAGGTCAGCTTTGTTTCCATGGCCCATAATAGTGACATATTAAAGGAGCTAAAAGAGAGACTCTACTCTTGAAGAAAACCCAGAGAGTTTTTCTTCTCTTTAGCGCTCTTTATTTTGGTTTCATTCTCTCCCTTGGAGCTTGGTGGCTCCATCTCATCGTCAAATTTGGTGAGCAAGTTGATGCTTTAGGCGGCCAAGTTAATGGACCGAGTATTTCTAAGATGGTGAAATGGGAAGGCGCTACTTTCTTTACAGTGTTGATTCTTCTAAGCATCTCCTTTGTTATACTCTATTTAAAAGATCAGAAGAAGACCAAGGGCCTACAGGCCTTCTTTGCCAGTATGACCCATGAGTTGAAAACGCCACTGGCCTCAATAAGGCTTCAGGCCGAAGTGCTCCACGAGACCATTCAAAATGCAGAAGGACTAGAGAATAAGAAATTAGAGAAATTTTCAAATCGGCTTATTGAAGATAGCAATAAACTCGAGACGCGAATGGATAAGATCCTTCAACTCTCCAGGCTAGAAGGCGGCGGGGATCTTCACCTAGAAGAGCTCGACTTAAAAGATCAAATCCAAAGGGCCATTTCTCGCTGGAGTAGTCATCAGGAAATAACTGTCAATAATTTTGAAGAACAGAGAATATTAGGAGACGCCTTTGCTCTTGATCTGATTCTTAGGAACCTGCTTGAGAATACTAAAGTTCATGGAGAATCAACTCCGGCGCAAATTACGGTTAATGCTGGAAAAGATCCCAACTATGTTATTTTGGAATATACTGATGGTGGAGTCTTTAAAGGTGAGGTTAAGAAACTTACCCAAATATTCTATCGCCATAATTCACACAAGGGTTCAGGAATAGGACTTTACCTCATAGAAGGCCTAATGAAGAAGATGAGTGGTCAATTTAAAATCACTCTCTTAGATGATAGGTCCCTTAAGTTTTCACTCTTCTTTCCAAGAGTTCGCTCATGATTCATAATACACTTCTTATTGTAGAGGATGAGCTCAATTTGGGCACGACTTTAAAAGAGTACCTCGAGACCATTGGTTACGAGGCATTTCTTGCTAACTCCGTCGCTTCAGCAAGAAAGATATTTAAGCAACGAGCTCCTCAAGTTGTCTTAATGGATATTGGTCTTCCTGATGGTTCTGGACTAGACCTTGCAGTTGAACTCAGAGAGGATAATCCAAATTTTCTTCTCTTTTTCTTATCGGCGCAGAATGATCCCGATACAAAATTAGAAGCGCTTGAAATCGGGGCCGAAGATTATATCACTAAGCCTTTTGCGCTCAAGGAATTAACCATAAGATTAAAGCGGGCCTTTCAACTGCAAAGAGACTTCACTCAACAAGAAGACTGCATTACTCACGGCCCCTTAAAGATTTGGTTCTCAAAATTTCAAGTAGGGGACGCCCATGGAGGCATCTTAAACTTAGGTCAAAAAGAAGCCGCTATTCTAAGCCTTCTCTATCGTGAACAAGGTCAAGTCTTTGAGCGAGAACAAATCATCAGTGCCGTTTGGGGGCCCAATAAATTCCCTTCTAACCGCACTGTTGACAACTATATCGTTCGCCTAAGAAAGTGGTGCGAAACCGATCAACAAAAAAATATAGAAATTCAATCAATACGTGGCATAGGCTACAAGCTAGTAGTAAAAGGAAGTTAAAATGGGATTATTTACTGACAGAAAAGAATACGAAGATGGTAAGACAGGTGTACCCGTCTGGTTCATGAGACAGGCCGGGCGTTATCATGATCACTACCAGCAAATTAAGAAGACTTCTCACTTTATGCAAATGTGTAAAACACCAGCTCTGGCCAGAGATGTTACCATGGGGCCAATTGAAGAATTTCACTTTGACGCTGCTATTCTCTTTTCAGACCTACTCTTCCCCCTTGAGCAAATGGGTCTTGGTCTCACTTATGCTCCAGGGCCTAAGTTAGAAAAGCACCTTAAAACCTTAGAAGATGTTGAAAGCTTAGAGTTTACCCAAGGCCCAGCAGAGTTCTACTCTTTTCAAAGAGAAGCCTGTGCCCTCTTAAGAAAGGACTTGCCCGCTGATGTTACGCTCTTAGGTTTTGTCGGCGCACCTTGGACTCTCTACACCTATGCTGTTGAAGGTGGTCATTCTGGAAACCTCATCGATCCCAAGAAGGGACTCTATGATGGCAGATGGCAGTCCTTCTGCGAGAGACTGGAAGAGAATCTTCTTGAAGAGATGAATCAGCAAGTCCTTGGCGGCGCCAATGCTATTTGCCTCTTTGATACAGCAGCTGGTGAGTGTGCTTTTAATGAATACACTCAAGATATCCTTCCTAAAATTAGATCCATCACTAAGAAGTTTAAGGAGAAGCATCCTGATACGAAAATCATTTACTATTCTAAATCAACTCACCTTCACTACTTAGAGGCCATT
>CALHBL010000068.1 GCA_937930825.1 uncultured Bacteriovoracaceae bacterium | reverse complement strand
CCTAAGTGTTACTGAAGTCGCCAAAGAATGCTCAATGTCCAAACCTCTTGTCCTCTATCACTACGAATCTAAAGAAAGAATTCTAGAAGATCTCTACTTCTATATCTCGAAGTTGCTTGACTACTTTATCGACTCGGGCCTCAATGAAGAATCATCATTTGAAGAGAAGATTAGTAGCATGACAGCTTCTTATTTTCGCTGGTTCTACTTCAACCGAGAAGTGGCCCAATTTGCCTCACTCATGCCACACATGGCCAATAAGTCCGTCCAATTGGATAAGGATGCTAAGAATTTCTCGTTAAATTTAATACGCAGATGGGAGAGAATATTCTTAGAGAGTCTGCGGTATCGAAGCTTAGAAACAATGAAAATTTCGGTGGCAGCAGTAATGACGATGATACAAGGAAGCCTCTATGAGATGCTTCATCATAGGAAGTGGGAAGATCATCAGGAAGTCTCTCAAGTTCTAAAATTCAACTTAGAGCAGTTCTTACAAGTTGAACTACCCAACTTTAACCTATAAAGGAATTCCCCCCAATGAAAATAGCCCTGATAGGCCATGGATGGCTCGCGAATAAATTCTGTAACTATCTTGATGAACAAAATGAACAACACAATTTACTTCTAACCAGAAGATCACCATTTGAAATTGCTCCTCACACCTTTAAGAACCTCGCTGTCTTAACAAGTAGTCTAGAACTAAGTGGCCAAACCATTCATGGAAATAAAACTGTTCTTAAAAATTTAGATATCATCTTCTGCTTCCTAACTCCAAGTGAAGACTACCCTCAACACATTCATTCACTCCTAAGAGAGATTCCTATAGGAGTAAAGTTTATACTCATAAGCTCTACCGGTATCTTTTCTGAAAGTGGAGTCTTCAATGAGCGCTCTCAAATCTTCCCTACTTCCTCTCGCTCTAAGAATATTTTTTCAGCGGAGCAAGAAGTTTTAAAAAAAGAAAGAGGTCAAATACTAAGAAGTGCTGGTCAGATAGGAGTTGATCGTCAACCAGCACGAAGTCTTGCAAGAAAAGAGAACTACGCTATCGAAGACGGTCCTGTTAATATTATCCATTCTGATGATTTAGTTAGAATTCTTGCCCTCTTCCTAGATTCAAAAATAGCTGCGAAGGTGACCCATGCCGTATCTCCATTGCATCCCTTAAAAAGTGCTTACTACTCCTCTCAGGCGAAGAATTTGGGGCTTGAATTACCTAAGTTTAAGCAAAGCAGTTCCCATAAAATTGTAAACCCAGAAGTTTTAGAAGAAATTAATTACAAGTGGGTGAACCCTAGCTGCTGCTAGGCTATTTTCTTATTAGGAGTGAAGTTAGTTAAGTCTTTTTCAAGCTTTACTAAATCACTAGAGAGTTCATTGAGTACTTTCTCTATTTTGGTAAATTTCATATACTGACTATATTTTTGGATTAAGACTAATTTCTCTAGTGCACTAAAGAAGGGAAAGTATATCAATACACCATAGAGGTCACATGCAGAGTTATAGAGTTCACTACCATCTTTATTACTAAGGTGATAATACATATCCGCAAGAACCACGGGATAGTAGTCAATAAAAGATCTTATCGTCGTCTCGATGACATCCCAATCTCCACCAAAGTGTGCCCATATATCAGCAGAATTTAATCGTGGTGATTCACCAATTTTGACCTTCTCTCCTGAATTTCTATAATCATGAAGATCGCCAATGGCCATTTCTATATAGCCTTTAAAGCCTACAGAGTTTCCTTTTATTGGATGGTTATCAAAGTAAACTTCTCCTTGAAGAAGCTCAACAACATTAAGAAACTTACTTAAAGATAAGTGATGCTGATCTTTCTCTTTTTCTGAACTTGTAGAAAAACTTAATTTCTTCCAATTTTCTCCAGGCCAATTCGGATCGTCGTTATAGACTACAATATCTAATAGGCACTGCCTCGGTGCTTTCACTTTAATAGTTACTTCAACAGAAACTTGACTACCCGAGGAGTCTTTAAGAGAACTTTCAACAAGAGCAATCAGCGCCAGTTTTAGTTTTTGCCCATCAATCCAAAAGTAGTCACAATTGAAATCGGGGTAATTCAGCTTGAAGTCAGTCCCTCTGTCACTTGCCATAGTATTCCAACGGCTCAACATTGAAGTAAAGAGTGTCTTAAGGTCAGTCAAAACAATATTATTACCATCTTCCAAATTACTATCTATATTTTCTTCCCATAAACTCTTTAGTTTAGTCTTCACTGCATTTAACTTACGTGATTGTCCAGATTCAGAAACCTCAAGTTCCTTCATTTCATAATCAACAATTTCTGTTAAGTTTTGAATGACAACTCCCATATGGGTAACATACTCTAGCTTCAACCTTCTCGAATACAATGCCCTTCGGTTTGCTTCTACTAACTTTCTGTCGTATTCAAAACGCCAAACATCATTATTAATAACTATCATATGCTGATTCATATCGGGATAGGGTACATCCATTAAGCGAATATTACCTACGACTTCCTCTCCTGTAGCTGTTTTAAAGGACCAGTCTTGTGAAGGAAGCTTTTCAGTCTTGATTTTCTTTACCGCCTCAGTCAACATTTCTATTGAGGAGCGTCCATCAAATTGATAAAGAGGAAAGAGGATTCCAGGATGTAAACCTTGTAAGTCGGCATTTACTTGGCGACCAAAGAATTCAACTCCAGCTTTATTCACTTTGATAATACGTCCCTCTGCGAATACTACCGATGGTGAGACTGAGTTTTCAAATAGTGATTCAAAACGTATTTCTGCGAGCTTTTGTTTAGTAATATTTCTGACAGTTCCCACAATTTTCAATTCCTCATTTTCAATTGTTGGTTGAGCATAATAATGAAGCCAATAATTCTTACCATTATTTGTGGTCAAGCTGACTTCAACATCAAGATCCTCCCCCTTACTCTCGCATTGCTCAAGGGCATTTCTAAAATCTTTTGCACTTCTTTCATCAAATAAATCCATTTCATCAAAAACAGAGAGAATATCTTCATGGGACTCTAATTCAAAAATCCCCATTAATTCGTAAGAATGCTTAGAAATCTTGGTGCTACAATCTAACTCCCAAGAAAAAGTATTTCCTCTTAGTTCAGACTCTCTCAAGACAGAACTTAAGCGCTTCTTTTCAACCTCAATATTTCCTAGTTCACGCTTCCAAGGTTGATAAATAACGAAGTAAATAAAGAGAAGAAGCAGAAGAAAGAAGAAATTTATAACATAGAGAAGAATGCTACTTATAGTCCTAACTTCCTTCGAAGACTTTTCCAGACTATCCTTAATTGGCATCATTAACTTTTGGATATGAAATACTTGAAGCTTAACTAACGAATGCAACTCTTTAGATTTTTCACTTGTATGATCAAGCTGAAACTCAAGTCGAGCTTTTTGAGAAAGTCTAAGAAAGTGCTTTAGATTTTCGTCTAACCGGTAATCGGAGTCAAAGTAAGTTTCTTTGATTGTTTTTTGAAAAGAGAAAGGAGAAGCAGTTTCTAAGCTGGCAACCTTCATCATAGTCCCTCTTATGTTAAGAGAGTTCATATTTATCTTATCTGTTAAATTTTGAACTACAAGTGAGGGATCACTATACTTAGCATTCATATAGCTCTCTAAGTGAAAGAGATTCTTTGCTACCAGTGACTCTACCCTCTCTAAATGAAGTGAAGCCTTGTGGAAATTATCCTGTTCAGAGTCAATCACTCGATAGAGATAGAAACTCATACAGATCAACGAGCAAAACGCAGTTACGACAGCAACAAAAGGTATTTGAATTCTATAGTAATCTGGAGACTCTTTCATATACCTAACTTATCGGCATAAAAGAGAATTTCTTTGAAGAAATAGTCATCCTAACTTGAGTTTTCTGGTATTGAAAGCTCACTAAAAGACTAAAGTACTAGTGGTTGGAACACTAGAGTGTTGCTAAGAGTTTTCAAGATAGGGCCATATTAGCCTTTTAACTGAGATACTCCACCCATGAATGGACGTAATGCTTCCGGAATATTAACACTTCCATCTTCATTTTGATGATTTTCCAAGAAGCTGACTAGAATCCTCGGCGTCGCAATCGCAGTATTATTCAGGGTGTGAACGAATTGAACATTGCCATCCTTATCACGATAGCGAGTATTGGTTCTTCTGGCCTGCCATTCATGAAGTGAAGAACAAGAATGAGTTTCCCTATACTTCTCCTCACTTGGAACCCAGCATTCAATATCATACATTTTTACTTTTCCAGTCCCCATATCCCCAGTGCAACACTCCACTACTCTGTAGGGAAGGTCTAACTCTCTAACAATCTCTAGAGAAGTTTCAAGAAGAGCACGATGCCACTTATCACTTTCTGCCGGGTCATTCTTACAAAGAACATACTGCTCTACTTTCATAAACTGATGAACGCGAATAAGACCTCTCACATCCCGACCATAACTTCCCGCTTCTCTTCGAAAACAGGGAGAATAACCGGCATAGAGAAGTGGCAGCTGGTCTTCCTTAAGAATATCTCCACCATGCAAGGAATTAAGTTGCACTTCAGCCGTTCCCGTTAAATAGAGATCATCTTCAGCCAAGTGATAGACTTGATCTCTACCATCTGGAAAGTGACC
>CALHBL010000067.1 GCA_937930825.1 uncultured Bacteriovoracaceae bacterium | reverse complement strand
CCATATTGCCATTACCTTTTCAAGTAGCATTTTATTTGAAAGAGGGTCAGCTGATATTTCACAGGAGGCCCAAAACTCTCTTGATCTCATTGTTGATATCATCAAATCAAAACCAAAGAATTATAGAATTATCATTGAGGGCCATAGTAACTCAGTTGAACATCATGACTCTGAAGTCTACTCAAGCAGTTGGGAGCTCTCAGCGATTCGCTCCTCAAGAGTACTCCTCAGGTTTGAACAACTCGGCTTTTCACCCAAGCGACTCGCTTGCTTAAGTAAAGGTGATTCGGAGCCGTTAGTTCCCTTTGCCAATGATGAAGGGGAATTGATTGAAGAAAATCTCGAACAGAATAGTCGAGTTATCATTAAGGTGCTAGAGCCACTAAATGATAGTAAGAAAATAAAATTTGGTTTTGGAATTTACTTTAATGAATAACCCTAAGAATATCATTAAATTTATCACCGTTTTTATCATGGTGACAACGCCTCTACTTCTGTGCTTTTACACATTTAGAAAATCTGAATTCAAAAATACCGTAAGAGCACTTGAGCCGGGGCAGAATCAAGCTCTTTGTAAATCAAGTAGTGGCAAACCTCACTACTCCCTTTGCTTGAGAAGGTATATTCCATTATTAGTTGAAAAGGCCTCTCCTATTGAACTTACAAAGATCATTCCTTTAATCGAAAGTGTAAAGGAGCAAGATCTTAAATTAGCAATTATACCAGTTAAAAAAGTACAAGAAGGCCACATTACCAATATTAGAATCTTCCAAGAGCATTTAAGTAAGTATTCTATCGACCGAAGTAAAATGGACTTCTTTCAAATCATTTTCAAACCTGTCATTGAATATATAGTGAAGGGCCAACTCAAGAAGTGAAGTAACTTATTACTCAAATAACCTGAAGAGCTACGAATCCCCAGTCTGCGGCGCAAAGAGTGAGCTTCCTAAGCGAATATAGTCTGTCCCAATATTGAGTGCAATTTCATAGTCATTACTCATCCCCATAGAAAGACGAAGGCCTTCAATAGCAAAGTCTTCACAGATTCTCTGCCTAATTCGGTGCAATTGGCTAAAGCACTTAGTAGCATCTTCAGTAAAGTTATCAGTACGCATTTTACTCATAGTCATCAGACCCCTTAATTTAAACGGAGATTTTTCTTCCACGAGTAAATTCACAGCTGCCGCTAACTCATCCCATTCAACAAAGCCTGACTTCTCACTCTCCCCACTCGTATTCACCTGAATGAACAGATCAATTGAGCTGCTCTTTGCCAACTCCCTGTTGGATTCGCTAATCAGTTTTTGAAGAAGGCCGTAACTATCAATGGAGTGAATAGCTGCGAGGTTTTTAATTTCAAGTAATCTCTTGATCTTCTTACTTTGAAGCTTTCCTATAAAATGCCACCGGATATCTTCGGCCCCTAGCTCAAGAGTAGACTGGGCCTTTGTTTCTAGCTCTTCTATTCGATTCTCACCGAAATCCCTCACCCCACAGTCATAGGCGTGGATAATATCATCCACAGGTTGATTCTTTGTAACTGCAATAAGACAAGGGGTAGCTTCAGGATGGAAACTGCGAGAAATCAAATCTAATCGAATATTAATAAGTTCTTTTCTATCCATTACGACTTAGGAAGTCTTACCTTTTGATGACTTTGTTGACCCCGATGCAGAGGAAGGTGAAGGTGAATCATCTGCCTCACTCTTTCTATTAAAGCTAAAGTTAGCATTGACTTCATAATTTTGCAGGACATAGTCGATGAGCTTTTCAGTATCAAGCTTTGAGAGATACTTACGAAATTCTTCCCGTAAACTCTTTGAAAGATCTTCTTTGGCCCCTTTTGCATTACTTACTAAGCTATTGATGACATCCTTAGGAATAGGCAGATCATTAAGAAGACCTTTGACCGACTCTTCTGTCATGAAAGCTGCACCAACACCAACTGATACTACTTTCTTAATAATATCCCCAAGGCCTTTAAAATCAGCTGCCTTATCACCCTTATCTGAGTCACTCATAAGCTGTTCCTCTCTTAGTGAGACTTAGATCTCTCTTCATAAGACTTTAACATCGCCGGTAGGTTCTTCTTAGTTAAAGAGTTCACCAGTGACTTAGGAGCAAAGCCCTTTACTTCTACTTCAAGTGAATAGTCGACTTCTGTCCTTCCATCACCAAGATCTTTTAGCCGCCAGTGCCCTTCATTCTTTTTGAAAATATCACCTGACTCAAAAGACCAAGTAATTTCAGTAGGTCTAGTTTGTTTAAGAACTAGAATATACTTAAATTTCTTAATCAGATTAAGACCAAACTCTACTCTCGATTCAGTTTCTGTTTGAGAAAGAATATTAACACTTGAACAACCATCAACAAACTCAGGGTAACTACTATAGTTAGTAATCACCTCATATATTGACTCTATTGAAGAATCCCAAGTTTCATTCTTACTTGCCGCTGGCATGAGTTACTCCTAATTTAATTTTTTTCAATTATGCTGACCCGCTTTACTAGTAGCGGGGCTTAGTATCAAAGTGATGATCAGCTTCAATGCGTCTGATAGTCCCGGACTGTGAGCGCATAACGATGGACTTAGTGACAGCACCTTGGGGGCGAAAGCGAACACCATCTAGAAATGTCCCAGTAGTTACACCAGTAGCAACAAACATAACATTTCCATTGGCCAGCTCATCGATAGCATAGATTTTATCAAGATCTGTAATCCCCATTTTCTTGGCCCGACCAATTTCTTCATCGGAGCGAAATTTCAAGACCCCTTGAAAGTCTCCCCCCATACAACGTAGGGCCGCAGCAGAGATCACACCTTCCGGTGCTCCCCCAGTTCCAATTAACATATCAACCCCAGAGTAGGGCTCACAGCAAGCTAGGGAAGCCGCGACATCACCATCGCCTATCAGCTTTATTCTGGCCCCTGCTTCTCTTACTTCATTAATAATACCTTCATGCCTTGGCCGGTCTAAAATACAAACTGTTAATTCTGCCATTTTACACTTCTTAGCATCGGCCAATCTTCTTAAATTTTCTTGGGGTGTTTCTCTAATATCAATAAGGCCTCTTCCCACAGGGCCCACGGCAATTTTCTGCATATAGGTATCGGGAGCATTGAGAAAGCCACCTTCTTCGGCAATGGCCATAACAGAAATAGAGTTAGAAGCTCCTTGAGCACATACCGTTGTTCCTTCAAGAGGATCAAGAGCGATGTCTAATGCCGGCCCATTTCCAGAGCCCACTTTTTCACCAATATAGAGCATAGGGGCTTCATCCCTCTCCCCTTCACCAATAACAACAGTGCCCTTACAGTCAATGGTATCAAGCATACTACGCATCGCATCCACAGCCGCTTGATCTGCGGCCTTTTCATCTCCACGCCCCATCCATCTGGCCGAAGCAATTGCCGCCATTTCAGTTACGCGAACAAATTCCATTGCAAGGTTACGATTCATAATTTCTCCCAAAAAATTTAATTAAAAACTGGGATCATCATACTGAATAGAGATACTAAGGGGCAAGAAAAGCACTGACTTTTATTGAGAATCTTTTTCTTCTATACGCAGTTTCAGGCGCAAGAAGTCAAAAACTTCTCGATTAAGATAATGCTCTGGGATTGCGCGAATGATTTCTTTGGCAAAGCTGAGTCTCGATTCATCTAAGGTCTCATCCATTTCAAAGACAAATTCATCTTCTTGAACAAGCGGTGTGTCGAGATCCCTCTTAGTGAGAACTCTCCCACTTTTGAGTCCTCTACCATCAAGGTACTCAACAAAGCTATCCATCATGATCAATTGAAAGCGTGAGATTTCTCCATCTTTATGACACCAGACAAAGACTTCTACTGGGCCATCGGCCTGGAGCCAAAAGTGTAAATCACTGGGCATATCAAGGTCCATCGGGGAAGCATGCAGTGCGCGCATGCCCATCACTATATTCTCAATGGAGAGGAAATTCTTAATAGCGCTTTGAAAAGCCTCTTCTTCGCAAAATTTGAGACCAAGCCTTTGCCCATTAACCCACATGACTTCAGCATCAAGCTCTAGCTTATTACCACGCCAATGGAGTTCACCTTGCACACTTCCCCCAACTTTATAGGGGTGTCCACCATCAAGTAGAGAGAGCTGTACTCCAGAATAGCTAATATCCTTAACGGCGAAAACAGAAGACGATCCACTCTGGGGTTTGAATGTAAGATAACTAAAGGGAAAGCGAGGAAAAATGCGCTTTTCTATGTCTTGATAACCCGTTTTAATTAATGAGAGGTGATTTTCCATGCTTTCTTCCTTGAGATGAGACTATCAACTTCATCATTATAGCAACTTCTTAAAGTAAAAAGAATGAGTCGGCAGGAAGTGTCCGTTGTCAAGGCCCTGTTAAAAAAGGTAAATTGAGATCTCTTTTCACTATAAAAGTATAAGCAGGACAATGACTGAGCAAAACGATCAACATAGTAATGAGCAAAGTGCGCCTCAAGAGTGGGAGATCAATAACCTTCCCAACCGCCTTACGATTTTTCGCATGCTTCTTATTCCTGTTATTGTCACTTGCCTTATTCTTACAAAGACTAATTTCGAGTGGGTAGTCCCTCATAAAATGAAGCTAGGCTACCTTGGTGGGTGGACTTTTGTTCTTGCCAGTATCACTGACTTCTTTGATGGTTATATCGCAAGAAAACGCGGAATCGTAACAGTCTTTGGTTCATTTCTAGACCCTATTGCTGATAAATTCTTAGTGGTCTCCTCTTTAATTCTCTTAGGTGAATTAGAGCGTATCCCTTCCCTTGTGGTTCTTATTTTGGTTTTAAGAGAAATGTATATTACTAGCTTAAGACTTCTGGCCAGTGAAAGAGGTCTCAATATTCCTGTTGGCAAACTCGGTAAATGGAAAACCGCCACCCAGATGGTTGCCATTCCTCTTCTCATGGCCTACGACCATCCTTGGGGCATTCCAATGCCGCTGCTTGGAAATATTTGCATTTATATAGCGTCATTTATTTCACTATACTCGGCCCTTGAGTATTCACTCGGCCTCATAAGAAAATTAAG
>CALHBL010000066.1 GCA_937930825.1 uncultured Bacteriovoracaceae bacterium | reverse complement strand
GTAGAAGAATTCTTAAAGCAAATTTGGTGAGAATGGGTGTTACGAATGCAGCAGTATTTGACGCTTTAGGAGAAGAGTTGCCTTTTAAAGAGAGGTCATTCGATAAAATCTTACTCGATGGCCCTTGCTCAAGTGAAGGTACTTTTAGAAGAGCTGATACGCGCAAGAGAAAAGGTGGAAACTTTATAAAATATAATAAAGACTTTAGAAGGAATCTTCAGACCATTCAATTTTCTCTCTTAAGTAAAGCTGTTGCTCTATTAAAGCCTGGAGGAAGTTTAGTCTATTCAACTTGCACTTATGATCCTGATGAAAATGAAGGACAGGTGAATAGAGTTTTAAATGAGTTTCCTCAGATGAAGTTAGTTCCTACTGAATTAGGTTCAGTTATAGAAGAGAAGTTAGTTCCAGGATGCACTTCTTATGAAGGTGCTGAGTTTGACCCTTCACTTGTAAACTCTCTTCGTGTTTATCCCCATAAATTAAACTCCATAGGATTTTACCTTGCAAGATTTATTAAGCTTAAATGAACGAACAGAAGTTATTGATTACTGCTCAAAGAGATATGGCCTGGCAGCAACTCATTGGGAGAAGTATGAACTTAGAAAATCAAGTGATGCGATCTGGGCGATGCCTGTTGAGCTTCGTTTATTTGTAGAAGGTCACTCTTCTGGTGCATGGGAGACGGCAGGGATGAGGATATTTTCAGGGAGAAAGTTTCCTTATAAGATTACTAGTTCTTTTTCGTCGCTATTTGGTCACTTCTTAACTAAGGGGCTATTGATCGTATCAGGCGACCAAGCAAAGCAGTTGATATTTGAAAAGCAGATTGAAATTCAAGATGAGGGCGAGATAGAGGATGGTTACTTGGTTCTTAGGTATGGTGCGCTATTCTTAGGTGTGGGTTTAAAAAGGGGATTTAAGATAGAATCTCAAATCCCCAAAAAGCTTGTAAATCAATTAAGTTCTAAATTAGAACTGAGCGATTAGTGAAGTAGTGTAAAGGAAGTCAAATTTCTTCTTTCCTGAAACTGGCTCATTATCGTAACGCCCAAGGTATCCTAACTTAAGTGCAAGGTTAGACATAAGGTTGAAGTTTAGACTTGGCTCAAAGTTTAGTTGCCAGTCATCTGAATCTGTAAAGTTTGGAAGGTATTCAACCCATAGTTTACCAAAGAGGTCTTTGTTCTTAGCTTTAGTACCTTCTACATAAAGACGTGCTTGACTTTGGTTAAGAGTAGCTCCAAGAAGGTTCTTCTCTGTTCTATAACGATAACCAGCTTCACCAAAGAGGCTAGAAGTATCATCTTTGAAGAATGAGTAAGAAGCACCAAGGTCTAAGTTGATTCTTCTATCGATTCCTGCGAATTTATCACCTTCAACGATAGCACCAACAAAAGCACCAAGCTTAGGGTTGATTTGTCTTGTGTACTTAGCATTTAAGTCCCAGTTTCTTGCACTAAGTTCTTCAGAAGTAGTACCTAACATGTAGTGACCACCAAAAGTAACTTTGTTGTTATCTTTAGCCCAAGTGCTTAGAGTTTTACCGTTGTAGATTTGAGTATCAGTGTTACCACCTGTGATAACAACACCAACTTCAGAAATATTGGTAATTTTAGCTTGCGCTGTAAGCGATGTGAGTAGAAGTAATAGACTGACTAGTTTCATTTTTTTTCCTTATTAATGTTTTGAACTATGTCTAAGGAAACTGATTTATATAGTCAAGATTTTCTAGTAAAAAAATGAATTAATCTACTTGATATGCCTTTAAATAGGCATTTGTAAATAAAATAAGATTATTTCAGTATAATATTTTACATTATAGAGATCTTAGGAGTCTGAAGAATATTCCCTTCGTGTGCTATAATTTACTAATATTTATTTGTCCTTAACTCTTGGAGAAGGTCGTGATTTTAGTTGTGGATGATGAGGTTGAGGTTTGTGAACTCATAACAGAATACTTAGGCTCCGAAGATAAGGAAGTCATTTCTGCTTATAATGTCCCCCAGGCCCTAAAGGCCGTTAAAGAGAAGAAGTTCTCAGCAGTTATTTGTGACCTTATGTTAGGAACTGGTAAGGGAGAAAGTGTTCTCACTTATCTTAGAAAGAAGGGAAGTGGCCATGAGAAGACGCCTTGTCTGTTAATATCTGGAGTTAAGAGTCCGGAGAATATCGCCCTCGGTACTTATGATCGTTTTCTTTCCAAGCCATTTAGTCGGGAAGAGTTTTTAGAGGCATTGGCAGATCTTATGGGCAATGAAGCCGAAGAGGTGGCCGACCGTAAGAGCAACCAAGAAAAGTCGGCCTTGCATCCAGACTTGAGAAAGTTATTAGGCAGTTAGTGCGCGTGCTTAGTTTCTACATTTAAACTCATAGATAACCACCCCAATATTCCCTCTATAATCTACTTTAAGTGTGACGAAGTCGCTCTGGGTTTTATAGGTTCGCATGAGCGAAAATTCTTTATTGGGGCAAGTGTTTCTCATGAGCTCTAGCATCTGATTCTTTCTGTCTTTATTCATGGCCTTGTCTCTGGTGAGTATTGAGTGGGTCCGAGCAAAGGTAATCCGGCCGGATGAATCTCTTGCTACTTGGTCAATTTCAGGCTCCCATTCTTTCTTCTTCTCTTCTGGAGAGGAGCAAGAATAAGTCATAAGAATAAAGGCTAAGCAAATTGTAAGTCGGTTCATGAGATTCCCAAAGCTTTATGATAATGGTAGAGCTTAGCTTAATTTGATAGAGTTAAATAGACCAATCGAAATTGAAATTTTTTTCAATTTTGTTATTGATGATAACCATGAAAACGAGGGTGAGTTTTTATGCTAGGAGTTGCATTATGAGTCCAGTGCAAAGAGCATTAGAGGCCTTCTCAC
>CALHBL010000065.1 GCA_937930825.1 uncultured Bacteriovoracaceae bacterium | reverse complement strand
CTCTTGTTCACTATCTAGGCAATACGATGAACTCACTCGTTGTGGTGGGGATCATTATAGTTTTAGGGATGTTGGTGGATGACGCCATTGTGGTCTGTGAAAATATTTACTCCTATATAGAAAGAGGCCTCTCTCCTCGGGAGGCGGCAAGTAAGGGAACGAGTGAAATAGCTCTTCCTGTTATCGCTTCAGTTTTGACAACAGTCTTTGCTTTCTTGCCGATTGTCTTTATGGGCGAAATTATTGGGCAGTTCTTAAGGGTTATTCCAATAACGGTAGTGGCGATGCTTACGGTCTCATTACTTGAGGCCTTACTGATTCTTCCTATTCATGCAGAAGAAGTTATGCGGCCTAAGAAGGTTCATAAGAAGAGCTTCTTTAATAAGATAGAGCTTAAGTATGAAAAATACCTGAGTTGGTCCATTGCAAAGAGATGGCCTTTGACTTTTATTCTGATGATTTTCTTTGGCTTCTCTTTAGTTCAAGGCAAGAAAATTTTTGAACGCTTCAGTCTCTTTCCTTCAGATGGATTAGAAGGTTTTAGCGTGAGAGTAGAGCTTGAAAAGAATGGGCCGTTATATAAGACGACCAAAGTGATAAAAGAGGTCTCAAAGGAATTGATCGCTATCTCTGAAGGAACATTTGAAAATATCTATTCTAATTTAGGAAGTGTTTCAACTGGAGGCTCAGGTGGCTCGCGCCAAAATGGCTCTCACCTGGCGATGATTAATGTGAGTTTCATCACAGATGCCGACTTCATTAAAAAGGAAAAGAGAATTATCGGTAAGGTTAAGAAGGTTGTTAATGAGTATAGAAAGAGAACGGGAGCAAAGCTTTCGGTGACTCTTGATCGCCCAGGGCCTCCTATTGGCAAGCCGATTCAATTGCAGATAACATCGAGAGATTTTTCCTATGGCGAAAAAATCGTCGATCAAATAAAGGCCGAGCTCTCTAAGATAGAAGGCGTGCTGTCCCTTGAGTCGGATAATGATGGCGATAGTATTAAGTACCGCTTAAAAGTTAATAACGAACTGGCCGTTAGTGAAGGGGTAGATCCCACAAAAATTTCTAGAACTATTTTTACAAGCTCAACTGGGCGCGTGGCCGAAGAGATTCTAAAGAATAATGAAAAGGTTGAAATTCTTCTGGGTATTACTGAGGGCCAAGAGAATTTTAATATAGAAAAAATCCTTGAGCTCAAGGTGCGCAATAATGCCGGTCAGGCCGTGCCCCTAAGTACCTTTGTGGAAATTATAAAGGAGCGCGGACCAAGTTCAATTCAAAGACTCAATGGGCTTAAGACGATCACGCTCTTTGGAGAAGTGAATGACGAGATTGTCACGGGCAAGCAAGTGAATAAGAAAATTGCTCCTTTTATTAAGAAACTTAGAAAAGAGAATAAGACCATCTCCATTGTTACCGGTGGGGGAGAGAAGGATCGCCTCAATGCCGTGAAAGATACAATGCGCCTCTATGTGCTGGCGCTTATTTTAATCTTTATGGTGATCTCTTTAACCTTTCAAAGTGTTATTTATCCCTTCTTGGTGCTGACAGCAATTCCCATGGGCATTTCAGGAGTGATTTGGTCACTCGTGCTTCATGGAAAGAGTCTGTCGATTATGGGGATCATCGGGATTGTAGGTCTGAGTGGGGTAGTGGTGAATGTTTCCATTATCTTCTTAAAGTTCATTCAAGACCGACTAAGAGAGGGCGCCGATTTTCATGACTCGATTATCGAGGCGGGCGTTACGAGGCTGCGCCCCATTGTGATGACGACGATCTCAACTCTTATTGGTCTGCTGCCGACGATTTACGGAGTGGGGGGAGTTGATAGCTTTGTGCAGCCCATTGCCTTGGTTTTGGGTTGGGGGCTCTTTGTGGCGACAACCCTGACCATTTTCTTCTTACCGGCGATGATCAGCTTCTTTACGATTCTTAAGTCACGGGCGGTTTTAGAGAAGGCCGCTTAGGAAGGTAGGAGCTATCGCGTTATTTTAACACCAACCTCTTAGATACCGCTACTGGAAAGGGGTTCAAGTAGCACGCCTAGCGGCGCGTAACTTGAGTCTTAGTACCATTCGGGTATACAAGTCTCTAGGTGAGTTTTCAATACTTGAAAACTCAAACTGGATGACTTTATAGCTTATAAGAGTAATCTATGTTATTTTTAACTTTCTAGAAGTTCATGTGGGGGTGTCCCGGTTTCGACGGGGCAAACTGAAGAGCTTTCGGGCGTGCCTGGGTTGGTCGAAAGGCCCAGTAAAAATTCGACCAAACGCTAAATGCTGACTCTTATGAGCCAGTTGCAATGGCTGCCTAATAGGCAATAACCAAGCATGAGGCGCTAGTGCCAAGAAACAGAATCTAGCAACACAGGGAAGTCTACTGTTTAACTAGGCTTCGAGGCCGTCGGGTCTCCTCGTAAAAAACTCACCGAGGTTTGCCGTGGGTACAAAAACGGACAGCCTTGTCTGCTGGCGATAAATGCAAACTACGCACGTAGGCCGGGTTTAGATGTTGTTCCGGACGCGAGTTCGATTCTCGCCACCTCCACCACGCATAAGTTAAAAAACCCACTCACTGTAGTGGGTTTTTTATTTCAATAATAACAACTACCTAGATGAGATTAGTTCGTTGGGTTCACTTTCTTAAATCACCTCAAATCATTCAAAATCACCCGGTTTGCAACACTTTGTAGTGATCGACCGTAGTTACTCAGAATTTTCGCTGTAGTATCACTCGCTTAATCTCTAAGTATCTAAAATTATTCATGAATTATTGGATATTGGATACTACAGATAATGTTTAAGAAAATTCTCTAATGTCTTTTTAAAGTCCTCCGATTAGCTTTGATCTAGGAGAAGCTATGTCGCATGACCAATTACTTTTAGGAGCTCTGTCACTCCTTTCATTTAGTCTAAGCTTTGTTTTGTTACTTGAAAGAAGTAAACATAAGAAAACAAACTCTATCTTAAATGAGGTGAATCTTAAAAATGAAGATTTATTAAAAGTGAGAGAAAACATTTTTAAAGAAATGGAAGATGAAATTAATGAAGCAAAACAGGAAGCCCTTATGATTTTAGAGAGGGCGAATATTGAGGCTGATAAATCGATAAAACAGACTGAGGAAAAAGCTGAAGGTATTTTGAACACTTCTAAAACTGAAGCCGAAAAAATTGCGGGTGATGCTTTAAGGGCGAGGGATAAGGCCAGTCTCTATGAGAAAACGGTTCGGGCCATGAAGAACCAGATAAAAGGTTATGGTGATGAGTATCTCATTCCTAATGAGTCTTTGATTGACGATATCGCAGATGAATATGACCATGAAAAGGCCGGCAAGGAGTTAAAAAGTTTAAAGGTTGAAATTAAGGGATTAATCAAAGCTGGGGAAGCTGCAACATGTAATTATGTTGAAGAGCACAGAAAGACGACAGCAGTAAATTTTACCCTGGATGCTTTCAACGGAAAAATTGATACGATTATGAGTAAGGTTAAGCATGATAATTTTGGTAAATTAAAAGCTAAGCTCGAAGACTCCTTTAATCTTGTAAACTACTGTGGAAGTGCTTTTAAAGATGCAAAAATAACTGACGTATATTTTAGAAAATGCTTAAGACAACTGGAGCTCGCTGTACAAGTTAGTGAATTGAAGAAAAGAGACCAGGAAGAACAGAGACGAATAAAGGAACAGATAAGAGAGGAAGATAAAGCTCGTAGAGAGTATGAAAAAGCAATGAAGCAGGCTGAGAAAGAAGAGAAGGTTGCTAAGAAGTCCTACAGTGAAGCCTTGGAAAGGCTATCAAAAGCTAGTGAAGAAGAAAAGATAAAGCTAGAAAAGCTAATTCAAGAACTTGAAACTCGTGTTAAAGAAGCTGAAGAGAATGGGCAAAGAGCAATATCAATGGCTCAACAAACTCGAAGAGGTCATGTCTATATTATTTCTAACATAGGATCATTTGGTGAAAAAGTTTTCAAAATAGGTTTAACTCGAAGGCTAGAACCAATGGATCGAGTCAAAGAGCTTGGTGATGCTTCAGTACCTTTTCCCTTTGATGTTCATGCCATGGTTTTTTCTGAGGATGCTCCAGCGTTGGAGAGTGAGTTGCATAGAATTTTTAAAAGCTTTGAAGTCAATAAGGTTAACTCTAGAAAAGAGTTTTTTAACTTG
>CALHBL010000064.1 GCA_937930825.1 uncultured Bacteriovoracaceae bacterium | reverse complement strand
CCTGATAGTCTCTGGATAGTAGTAGGTTTAATTTTAAGTATATCTATTCTAAGCCCACTCTAAAAATCTTTAATCTGATCAACTAAGTCGGCTTCATCAATAAAAGGATTTCTATTGCCCTGAATTTCAAAAATTCTTTGGTTGCGCTCAACCTCTTGCTTATCTGCAGGATCAAGTCTGTGCCAACTTCTTAAGTAAACTTCTTCTCGAGCAGATATTCTCATTTTATAGCGTACTGAGAAATAGAAGAGCGCTCTTGCAACATTACCTTTATGGTTATCTGGGGGTTCAAAAGCCTCAATCCCTGAGTTTATAGCAGGTCCTCTTTTAGAAGCGTAGCAGTATGGAAGGAAGTCTCCGTTAACTTCTGCAAACTCAGAGTTTCCACGAGTAGAGTTTGCTTGGGACTTGGAAGGAAAGAGGTGGTGCAGGTCTGCTTTTTGGGCCCTGGAATTTTGTCTATAGTTAAATCGGCTTTGAGGCCAGGTATGCTCGCAATTAAGAGTTTGATGATTGGGAATTCTATTAGGCCCGACACCTACACTACTGCCAAAGCTCTCTTCACAGTAACTATCAACCACTTCATACTCGCCGTTGTTACTGTGAAGATAAAGTTCTCCAAAGAGGTAGCGTCTGGCCGTCTTATAATTGAAAACCCTTTGATTACTGATCGCCTTATAAAGAGCTTCTTTGAGTTCATCATTAGTGCTTCTTTGAATCGCCGTGAGATCTTTGCCATAGTAGTCAAAGTCATCAAGGGATGCAGACAAGGGCGCTGTGAAGCTGAGGCAAAGAAGTAGTAAGGCCGTGCGAGTGAATGTGTTCATCAATCCTTCCTTGGACGAGTGCGTTGTTAAATGAATCGCTCAGTCTCTTGACTAGTACAATTCCTATTTAGTTTAACACCCTGAAAAGTGAATAGGGAAGGGCAAGAGGGCCAATGTATATTAGGATTGGGTTAGGTAAGTCAGATGAAAAGGCTCGGTTAAGGCAGAGGGAAGTCTAACTTTCTTAAGATTTTACAGAGCTGTAAAAGGGGAAGACCAATAATGGCAGTGGAGTCTTTAGTTTGAACTTCATCAAAGAGGCTTATGCCCACGGATTCAATTTTATAAGAACCTGCGCAGGAGTAGGGGCGCTCTTTTTCTATATACCTTTTTATTTCTAATTGATCTAACGCTCTCATCTTTAATGTTGTGACATCTTTGAATGACTCTTCAAAGTCACGGGCCAAGATGCAGACACTGGTGATGAGTTGATGAGTGTGGCCTTCAAGTAATGAGAGCTGCTTAAGGGAACCTTCGAAATTTCCTGGTTTCCCAAGGGTCATTATTCTTTGTTCGCTTCTTGGGTTAGGGCCAAAGACGGAGACCTGATCCCCACCAATGACTACAGCGTCTGGATTTTCTTTGAAGACGGCCTGAGCTTTTTCAAAGGCAAGTCTTGAGGTGAGCTCTATGGGGTCACTGATTACGGCCTTATAAGAATCCTCGTCAACTTTAGAGTCATGCTTTTCAAAGGGCAGACCTAGTCTTTCTAGAAGTTCTGCTCTATAGGGGGATGTGCTTGCGAGAATAAGTTTCTTCATCAATTTTCCTCGCCCCATAGCTTTTTAGTTTTGGCCTGTTAAATAGGCCACACACCTGAGTGCGTGGCCACTGCAAATTACATTTGTCCTGTTAGCTCTTGAATGAGGGCCTGACTTCTTTCGACAAATTGTTCCTTGTCTTCATTCTTAAGGCCTTCGCTTGAGATACTGGCAAGGTCACCAACATAGTGAACAAGCTTTTCTACTAACTCTTCATTCTTTCCTGTCTCGTGCATTTTAAGAGCATTTTGAATGAGGGGATTAGCAGGGTTAATGACAAGCGTTCTCTTAAGTGGAAAAGGAGAGTCTGTTTGACCCATGCTTTGGGCCATCTTTTGAAATCGCTTCATCTGTTCATCAACTTTAAAGTAGGCCGGAGCTTTTGCTCCTTTAATTTTCTGAACTTCAACTTCCATTGACTTTGGTGCCGCGTTCTCACCCTCTTCTTCTTTTTCTTCACCCACTAGAATCTTAGTGAAGAGATCCTTGACCATGATGTCGCTATCAGTTGCATTCTCTGTTTCAAGAAGGTTTCCAATCTCACTGTCAATCGCTGCGAATTGCAGGGCCTGCTCACCAACTTTATGCATTTCAGAGTGCTGCATAAAGTGAGGGTCAATATACTCATCCATTTCAAGGGAGTAGAGACCAGCATCCTTAAGTTGATTCTTAACAGCATGGTCAACCTTATCTCTTTCAAAGTAGAGAACCTTATCGCCCACTTTTTCTTTGAAGCTCTCTGGAATAGATTCTTTGTACTCCGGAAGTGTAACGAAGGCATCATTAGAGTTCTTGAAAATAATTCTCTCACGCATGGCCTCGTCAAACTTAGTGTCGCTCACACAGCCATACTTTACAAAGAGCCCTGAGTCAGTCCAAATATTTTCATACTTAGATCTGTCTTTATTAAATAATTTTTTAAGAGACTCTGCGACTTTCTTAACAACATAGTTTGAGATCTTCTTAACATTAGGATCTCCCTGCAAAGAAGAGCGAGAAACGTTGAGAGGAATATCAGTTGAATCAATAACACCTTTTAAAAGGGAGAGGAATTCAGGAATGATATTCTTTACGTTATCTGAAACAAAGACTTGCTTTGAGTAGAGGCGAATATTCTTTTCGTTAAAGGGCATTTTAGGATTAACTTTAGGAAAGAAGAGCACGCCTTCTAGCGTAAAAGGGTGGTCTACTTTTAGGTGAAGCCAGAAGAGCGGATCTTGATCAGTAGGATAGAGCTTCTTATAGAAATCTAGGTAGTCCTGATCTTTTAATTCCTTGGGGTCTCTCTTCCAAAGTGGCTTAGTCTCATTAACATCGTATGACTTTGGCCCTTCAACAGTTCCATCTTCCTTAGTAGTAACAACAGCATCAATTACTTGAATTTTAGTAGGCATGAAGTCGCAGTACTTTCTAAGAATATCTAGAACTTTGAAGACGCCTAAGAATTCTTTACTTTCTTCGTTAATATGAAGAGTGATATCCGTCCCAACAGTTTCTTTTTTAGAAGTCGAAAAAGAATAATCAACATCGCCTTCACAGGTCCACTTGGTTGGAGCCGATCCAGGCTTCCAAGAAAGAGTTTCAACTTCTACTTTTTCCGCGACCATAAAGGCCGAATAGAAACCAAGTCCAAACTTTCCAATCATGTCGGCCTCTTCGCCGGCATCCTTCATTTTTTCAACAAATTCAGCTGCTCCAGAAAAAGCAAGTTGCGCTAAGTATTTTTCAACTTCTTCTTCGCTCATCCCAAGACCGTTATCAGAGATAACGATAGTTCCAGCTTCTTTATCAACTGTTACTTTAATTTCCCCTTCGGGGATCTCAATATTTTCAGTTCGCCCAAGAGTTGCCCTCTTTGTGACAGCATCGGTGGAGTTACTGACAAGCTCTCTTAGAAAAATATCGTGCTCAGAGTAGAGCCATTTCTTAATAATCGGGAAAATATCTGCGGTCTGAACGGAAATCGTTCCTTTTCTTTCACTCATTTGGTGTCTCCTCATATAAGGTAAAATAACTAATACAGGCACAAGATGGGTCTGAAATGGGCCTCGTCAAGGGTGTGAATTGAGGTTTTTATTGTAAAAACTGGTCATAAAGAGATGGCCTTCTTTTCTTGCAACGTGTTTTAGGTTAATAACTAGTTAAATTAATTTAAAAAGAAGGGCCAAGTGGTTAAGAAGTTGGGAAAGGCGGAAGATGTAACGGAAGTTCTCGTTATAACGACTGGCGGTACAATTGAGAAGACTTACGATGAGTTTGATGGCTCCCTTGCCAATAGGGAGAGTCAAATACGAGACCGAATCATTAACCGGCTAAGACTTCCCACAACTAAAATTCATGTCTTTTCAATAATGGCAAAAGACTCGCTGCAAATGACCGATTACGATCGGGTCTTAATTCTTAAAACTATTGAAGGTCTTCTCTATAAGAAAATGCCAATCGTTATCCTTCATGGAACTGACACAATGGCCAAAACGGCTAATGTTATTTTTGAAAGCCTTAAAGGTAACTTTGAATTACAAGCGCCTATTGTTTTTACTGGGGCCATGAAGCCCATGGGCTTTGAAGATTCTGATAGTGACCAGAATGTCACAGAAGCTCTCTTGGCAGCTAAGCTGCTTAGACCTGGGGTTTTTATTTCCTTTCATAATAAGGTCTTTGAAATGCCAAGGGTTAGAAAAAATAAAGAACGGAGAACTTTTGAGTCATTTTAGTGAAGCGATAAAACTTTCTCTTATGAGGGCCAAGAGTTTCACCCAGGTTAATAAGGGTGTAATGACTCTCTTTTGTGTGGTTTTGATTTTTGCCGATGCTGTGAATTACTTCTTACAGTCTCAAGTTGCCCAAGGTGTAGATCAGTCACGCTTCTTTGAAATGATCTTTCAGCTCTTTATCCTCTTTTACTCAGTAGTTCTGATTCACTTTATCAGCAACTGGTACCACCAAAGAAGGTTGAGTTTCTTTAAATTAGTAGGGGAGTCTCTACTGCTTAGCCCCGGCTACCTCTTGCAGGCGATCCTCTATGTCTTAACGACTTTAGTCTCCCTGTGTCTTTTGATTATTCCTGGCATCTACTGTGGGGTTTCATTCTATATGGCCCCCATTTTAAGTGTTCTCTATCCGTCCTATAGTGGGAAGACATTTATGCTCTCTTATGAACTCTCTAAGGGAAGGTTCTTTAACTTTCTTTTGGTAATCCTTTTGACTGTGATCTTGAGCTTTATTCCTGATGGTTTAGGCCTGCTTCTTTCTGGAAAGCTCAATTCAATCTATTCACTTTGGTTATCTCCCTTTGGAGCATTACTCTTTGTGGTTAGTGAGTTAATTATTGTTTTCTTTGTTTTGAAACTATTGGAAGATCAATTTCCCGAGGACTTTCAGGGAGATCCTAGAATATCTTCATAGAAGTAGCCTTTCTTATTTACGGCATCAATAAGGTGGATTTCGAGCACCCATAGGAGCTCACTTGGTTCTGACTCAAAATTGGCCAGGGATCCTTTGTGGTGAATGGCGTGGGGGAAGTCGCTGAGGCGGTGGCCATTCATTCTATTACTTAGCTCAAGGCCCTTTGCTTGAGCGAATTCACTGGCCTTCTGATAAAGGCCTGCGCCCGTAAGACCGGTCTTCTTCCATAAATCTTCAGTTAACTGAAAAACCTCTTTGGCCGGATTGATAAAGCCCTCATCACCTAAGCAAAAGGTATCACCTACGTCAGCTTCATGGCCTCTTATAATAGGGCCAAAGTCAAAGAAGAAGAGTTCTCCTAGGGCAATAGGCCGCTGATAAGGTGACTTTTCTTTAAAGGAGCAGATGGTGTCACCTGAGAGTCTTATTTTAGGAGGGTGCCAGCTCTTTTCTTGGTTGGGGAAGTAGTCGAGGTGTCTTTCTTTAACGGATAGTTCAGTATCACCTGGCCTCATTGACTGGGCCAGCTGATTCAAACCTTGCCATGCCTTTTCTCTGGCGTAGAGGTAGCTTTCTAAGTTAAATTTTTCTCCAGTAAGCTCTGTCGTTTCTTTAGTTTGCAATGGGGTGACCTTGAGGTTTTAGTAAAAAAAAAGCCTTCACAAATGAGGAAGGCCTTTTTTTCTTTTTAATTTCTTAATTTTTTTAAATTTTAGTGATGTCTACTGCTGTGAAGGAGTATTCTGTTCTTCCACTTCACCAGTTGTAGTTGCACGAACCGTGTCATCCTCAAGCTCTTTTGTATAGGCTTCAACATCTTTACGATCGAGTTTCTTGTCAGCAACTAGCTTATCTCT
>CALHBL010000063.1 GCA_937930825.1 uncultured Bacteriovoracaceae bacterium | reverse complement strand
TAGTGTTTCAAGTCCGCGCTTAAACGGAGAACTAGCAATCCAAAATCAAGAAAATAAATTTATCTTTAAAGGACATGAGTTTATTCTTAATGAGGGAGTTATACGCTTTATTGATGAAGCTAGAAAAGAGAGCCCAGATCTAAGATTTAATGGTGTAGCGAAGATTAATGAGTATGATGTCTATGTTAAGCTTAATGGGCCAGCTGATAATTTGACTGTAGAAATGTCCTCTAATCCTCCTCTTGTACAAGAGGATATTCTGTCTTTATTAACCCTGGGTGTTACTAATGATGTGTCTAAAAACCTAGGAGACAGGCAAAGACAGTCAGTTACCACTTTGAGTATTGGAAGCCTGATTATGGATCAACTAAAAATCAACCAAAGCCTTAACGATAGTCTTGGTTTACGTTTGAGTGTTCAACCTGACTTTGTTGAAGATGAAAATAATCTTCTAGAAGGTAGAGTCGAGGATAGTGGTACAGGGAATCGCTTCCGCTCATCAACTGTAATAAAAGTAGAGAAGAAAATAAGCAAGAAAGTAAATTTATCAGTGAGTTCAACTCTTGGTGGTAGTGTAGATCAAAGCCAGGAAATGAATGTTAATTATAAGATAAACAAATCTTGGTCTCTGGAAGGGGTGTATGAGGTACGATCTAATGATGAGCTTGAGCAAGAGTTGCCTGATTCTGTGGGAGCCGATGTAAAATTCCAATGGTCATTTTAAAGTATATACTTCTATTTATTTTCCTCGCTTTTAAAAGCAGTGTCTTTGGTCAAACGACAAGTGATGACTTTCGATTGATCTGTACGCCTAAAGTTTTCTGTAAAGAGATCAAAAAGAAAACTAAGCAGTTATTTAAAAGAAATAAAAAAGAGCAGGAAACTTTTCTTAGAAGCTTGGCCCTTAGGAAAGGGGTTCGCTACTTAGAAATTCGTAAAGAGAAAATTGGAAATAGAAAAATAACATACATACTGCTTGAAAGAAAACCACATATTTCAAATATAAACTTTTCAGGACCTAAAGAAGTCGATCTCGAGCGGCTCTTCCAGATTTCTCAACTGCAAGAGGGGGTTTACTTTAATGAAGAGGAATTGAATGAATCTAAACTGAGGATGAAATCGTGGTTATCGGAAAGGGGGTTCCTATTTCCAAATTTAGAAGTTGATATTGTTGAAAAGAAAATTGGAAAAATAAAAATTAATATAAAAGTAAGCTATAAGGACAAAGTCGTCTTAAAGAAATTAATAGTAGAGGGCGAGAGTAATAAGCTTAGCGACGAGCTTATGAGAACACTTTTAAAGTACGAGGGGAAGCCATTTAGTAGTCTTAGCTTTAAATTAAGTGTGGATAGAGTAATGAGCGAGCTTCGAAAAGAAGGTTATTTCGAATCTCTAGTATCAACATCTGAAACTGATGAAGGCCAGCAAAGAGTAGTTAAAGTAGTTGTTAAGTTGGGTGAGAGGACACAATTCTCCTTTAGCGGTAATACTGTAATGGATAGGGAGGAGCTGTCCCTAGTATTGAAAAAAGCTTTTGAAGAGGGTGTTTCTGTTTTTAGGCCGGAAGATATGGCCGATGCTATAACGAAGGCTTACAGCAAATTTGGACTCTATAATATTGAAGTAGAACATTATGGCCGAAGCGGACTATCAACAGAAGGCACTAAAGTACGAACTAACTATTTTAATATCATAGAAGGTAAGAAATCTAAGCTTACAAAGCTAACCTTTGTAGGGAATCTAAAGATAGATGTTCAACAACTTAGAAATCTTTATTATAGCAAAGCTTCTATTCTTGCCTCGAGAGACTTTGTAGATGAAAGTTACCTGACATCATTCTCTACAATATTAAAAAATCACTATTTGAAAAATGGATTTGTTTTTATTGATATTTCTAAGCCTCGTCTTAGCTTTGATAAAAAAGGTTTATTGGCAGAGGTTGTTTACTCCATCAAGGAGAGACAGCAGTGCTTTATAGAAAAAATAAACCTAGATGGAATTCCAGAAAATGAGAAACCTAATATTTTGAATAAAATAACTAATAAAGTAGGAGCACCGCTGAATGTTATTGAACTTGAAAATGACTTAAGTCGAGCGCTTGAGCAATTAAGAGAAGCCGGATTTTTCTATGCAACAATATCTAACCTGAATAAGAGTAATGTCGTTTCTTACGAGTCTAATTATACAAAGTCTCAAATTAATTTAGTTTTTAAGCCTGGTCGAAAGGCCCTTTTCGAAACAGCTGTCCTTTCAGGGAATAGGGTAACCAAAGACAAAGTTCTTTTGCGGGAAATGCGTTTAGTTAAAGGAGATCTTATAACTCCTGAAAAAATTAAGAGAATTAGGGATAGAATTAACTCTCTAGGTATATTTGGCAGAGTTCAAGTCATACCTATGGTTGTTAATAAGTTGAGTGACGAAGATTATAATAAGACTAATCTGATTATTCAGGTTCAGGAGAAGAAATTTGGGAGAGGGGAAATTGCTCCTGGCTATAGAACAGATGTAGGAGCAAAAGTTTCTTTGACACTTACAAAGAGTAATATAACTGGGATGAATGATGCTGGAACTCTAAAGTTTCAGGTGAATAGAAGATTTAGCTTAAGGCAATTTGATGCTCGCAGAAAGGCTTCACGAAAACATAGAATCGAAGGAATAAGTAGGTTTAGTTACTCTTACCCGTATTTACTTAATATTGCTGACTTCACAAGTAATGTCTCAATTCAAAGAAGACGTTTCTTCGCTTTTGATGCAGATATATATAGGATTTCACCACAGCTCACTAAGCAAATTATCGATCAACCAGGCCGTAGAGTTGGTGCTTCACTAAAGTATCAATATGAAAGAATAAGGCAGTTTGATGCGAGTCTGCTGAGAGATAGGGCCACTTTTGAGATTGGATCTATTACCCCAGGTGTAACCCTTGATTTCAGGGACTCCCCAGTTTCTCCTCGTTCTGGTGCCTATTTTGGCTTGAGTTGGGAATTCGCCAATCCAGGTTTTGGAAGTCAAAAAGATAATGACATAGAGATAAACTTCTCCAAAGTGATAAGTAGGAATAGGTTCTATATCCCACTTTTTTCTAAAACATTTGTTTTGGCAGTTAGCTTGGCCGTTGGTATGCAAAAAAATTATGCTAATGAAATTGTTAGTGATGCTTCCTCGGCCCTTCGCACTAGAGGGTATATTCCAAGTATAAAGGTTTTTAGGCTAGATGGGTTTGATCTTGTTCGGGGCTTTGCTGATGCAGAAATTAATAAGCTTGAAAACGGAAATGATATATCTGAGCAGAGAATCGATGGTAAGGCGTTTTTCACCAATTTAAAGTTTGAGCCGCGATACTTTATGAGCGATAGTATTGTTCTGGGAGCATTTTTTGATGCTGGACGCATACAGATCAATAAATTCAGGCCTTTGGATCTTAGAACCGCCGCAGGTCTTACCTTTAAGTTCCTGACGCCTGTCGGCACTCTCGATTTCGATTATGGCGTTAAGTTGCGACGAGTTAGAGTTGGGCCAGAGGAGCGAGAGTCTTTTGGAAGATTTCACCTCAGTATTGGGTATTTTTGATCACTTATCACAAAAGTGATCTTGACGATAGGCCCAATTTGCGATTATAACCCTTCTACTTATATTTTTTGTTAAAGTTAATGCTAAATAAATGCTGTTTTAAGGATATATCCCATGTACACTCAAAAGTCTTTTACTCTTAAGCCCGTTGAGGCTGACAAGAAATGGTTTCTAGTTGATGCAACTGACATGACTGTTGGTCGTCTTGCTACTCAACTTGCAAATATTCTTCGTGGAAAAAATAACCCGAAGTACACACCTCATACAGACTCTGGTGACTTCGTAGTTGTTGTAAATGCAGAGAAAGTTAAATTTACAGGTAATAAGCTAGAGGATAAAGTTTATTACCGTCACTCTGGCTTCGTTGGTGGGCTCAAGCAGAGGACTGCTAAAGAGCAGCTAGAAAGGCAACCTACTAAGGTTCTTATGGGTGCAGTAAAAGGTATGCTTCCAAAGAATACTTTGGGTAGAAAACAATTAACTAAACTTAAAGTTTTTGCAGGAACTGAGCATGCACATGCTGCTCAAAACCCAGAACTTATTAAGCTATAACTTATATAAAGGAAAGTTGGAATGGCCGCGAAAGGTAAAACATACGACGCTCATACAGTTGGAAGAAGAAAATCATCTGTGGCAAGAATATATCTTGCTGACTCTGGAAAGGGTGACTGTGTAATTAACGATAGAGATATTAAAGAGTATTTTCCAAAAGCAACAGATAGATATGTTGTTAATCAACCTCTACTTCTTCTTAAAATGCTTGAGAAGTATGACATTAAAATTAATGTTCGTGGTGGTGGAACTACTGGTCAAGCTGGTGCAATTCGACTCGGTATTGCTCGTGCGATTCTAAAGATTGATCCAACTGCTAGACCAGAGCTTAAGAAAGCCGGTTTCTTAACTCGTGATTCAAGAAAAGTTGAAAGAAAGAAACCTGGTCAGCCTGGTGCACGTAAGAAATTTCAATTTTCTAAACGTTAATCAAATTTTTAAATTTTTATTTTTTAACAGAACCCACTTCTTAAGTGGGTTTTGTTTTTTCTGCCTAGTAGTTTAGTCTCTTCTATTCTCATTCTTTTTGTTAATATTTGGTTTATGGCCAAAAAAGAGAAATTTAAGAATATTGAGGTTAGAGGGGCTAGAACCCATAACCTTAGAAATATAGACCTCGATATTCCTATAGGTAAAATCACGTGCCTCTACGGGCCTTCAGGATCTGGGAAGAGTTCTTTAGCATTTCATACGATTCTTGCAGAGTCTAAGAGGCGTTATATGAACTCTCTGCCAAATGATGTGAAGTTCTTCTGGAATATGCCAACCTCTGCTGACGTAGACTCTATAACGCCTGTTCTTCCTGTCTGGGGCCTCAGCCAGCATAATCCAATTCTAGGCTCAAGGCCTACTCTGGCCGACAGTATTGGGCTGGCCGAATTGGTGCAACGTTTTTACTATGACTACTCTGACTTGAGCTGTCCGGAGCATAAGCTCTCTCTAGTGCCTGTAGACTCCAAAGAGGTGATACTAAATTACCTCAAAGATAAAGAGCTCTTAGGAGAGGATAGGGTATTTCACTTCTATTTAGACCAGCACCTCTATAGAGAAAAATTCAACGATGACTCATTCCCCAACCGATCCTACAGTTTCGACAATGAAGACGTTCGAGAATTTGAAATAGAAGACCTTTATTGGGAGATCTTTAGGCTTAAAGAAAAAGGGCTTGAGAGTATATTAAAGCGAATTGATGAACTTAAATTGCCTACTGAAAAAGTCTTATTTTCAGTGAATGGAAAGAAAGGCTTATATAATCTACCATTAGAGGGGGGAAGGTGCTGTCCTAAATGTGACTATGCAACTACCTATACGCTTGGAGGACCAGCAGAGCTAAGTCCTTATAATGCAGCTGGAGCTTGTATCACTTGTAATGGTCATGGAATGAACCTCGAGTATGATAGAAAGAAAGTTGCAAAACATCAGCATCTGACAATCCCTGAGGGAGCAATATCAATCTTAGAGTCCTCTCATTTTTCTCATCACTATCCTGCATTTGAAAAAGAGGCCAAGAAATTAAAGATCTCTATGACTAAGGCCTTTGTAGAGCTACCCCAAGAGAAGGTTTGGAAGCTTTTAAATGAGGGTTCTGGTTCCTTTCCAGGTCTATATTCCTTCTATAGTTACCTTGATTCTAAGCGCTACAAGAGAACAGTTCGTATATTTTCTAGAAAACTTAAAACTGAAGTTCTTTGTCCGGAGTGTGAGGGGGTAAGAGTTGGTCAGCAGGTGCATTCGTTGATGCTTGAGAATTGTAGTAAGGGCATTATATTTAAAGAAATTTGGAAGATGACTGTTGAAAACTTGAGAAAATACTTTGAAAGTTTCAAATCTAGTAAACTAGAAAATTTCAATCACCGACGTAAAGTGATCCTTGACCTTCTCGATACTGCCAGCTCTTTGGGACTGGGGAATATTGTTCTATGGAAGAAAGCTAAGACATTGAGTAGTTCTGAATATCAAAGAGCATTGCTGACAAAGATTTTAAGCTATGAGGGTTCAGGATCTTTATTTGTTTTAGATGAACCTTCTTTTGATTTAACTCTGCAAGAGCAGAGGTCAGTTTTTCATTGCTTGGAGAAAATTAAAGAGCAGGGAAATACAATTTTACTTGTTGAGCATAGTGAATACTTAAGGTCTCTATCCGACTATATTATAGAAATTGGTCCAGGGTCTGGGCCTCTTGGTGGTGAACTTCTCAAGGCGAAAAGTAATAGAGCGAAAGCATTTACACTTCCAAGGTTTTCTAAGAAAAATATAAAACCAGAGGCAGTACTCACAATCGGTAGCTTAGAATATGAGGACTTAAGTTATGATCCTTTCTTCTTTAAGAAAGCAGACACTACAGTTATTTGGGGTAACTCAAGTTCAGTAAAGGACTTTTATTTTCAAAAGATCTTAACCAATACTTTTCATTATAGTTGTTATGAGGAACCTTTCGATGATCTAGACTGTGTGAAAATTAAAAGCGTCGAAGGAAAGATCGATTTTGAAGGATTCTATAGCTTTAATTCTAGCGTAGCAAAAGCAAACTCACGCTCTACCGTGGGGACAACAGTGGGGCTTTCTGCTGAGCTACGTAAGCACTATGCTAACCTTAGCGTCAGTAAAGAGTTTGGGCTGGAGAAGGGCCACTTCTCTTCTAATTCGGAGTTGGGACGGTGTAGTACTTGTGAAGGCAAGGGAGTTAAGGAAATAGAAATGTCCTTCTTGGAAGATATCACTCTTGTTTGTGATGATTGCCAAGGAATGCAGTTAAAACCTTTCTTAGCTAATATCAGCGACGGACAATTTACAGCATATGAAGCCCTCAATAAACCAATGTCTGAAGTAATTCCTCATTTAAAGCTAACACCAAAGTTTCAAAAATTATGGTCGCTAATGGAATTATTAAACTTGGGCTACTTAAGTTTGGCCCGCCCTGTCTCAACTCTTTCAGGTGGAGAGCGATTACGAGTAAAGCTGCTCTCTCAGTTAACAGGGAATATTGAAAATGCACTTCTTCTCTTTGATAATATTAGTTCAGGCTTGTCGACGGCCGAGGTTGTAAAATTATTTGATTTTATCGATTCTTTGAAGTTTCAAAATAATACAGTCCTCATTGTTGATCAAAATCCAGCAGTCATAAAAAGAGCGAAGAATCGCTTTTATTTTGGAGAATAGGCGCTATTTCTGACTAAAAGGGTAAAGTAATTCTTCCCTCCTGCCGATAGGTAAAAATAGGGGAGAATAATGGAAAAGCTTTATAAGTGCTTAATTTTATGTGTGATTTTGGTTTCTCCATTAATGGCCGCAACGTTTATTCCAGTCCCCATTGTAGAAAGGTTGAAATATTCAGATGGGCTTGTTGGTGGCACCTTCTATGGTGGATCTGTAAAGAAGCTTCCAAGTGGTGAAGTCGTAACAGAATATAGTTTCAAAGTAAGTAGTATTGCAGGTATTTCACCTAACTCAATTGTTAATAAGGATAGCTTTACAGTGTTAGTTCCAGGCGGTGCTTGGAATGGAAATATTCATAAAATTAGTGGAACTCCAACATTTAGAAAAGGTGAAGAAGTTATTCTTATGGTTAGAAAGGGGCCTTTTGGTTATATCATGCCAGACCTTTCTTTTTCGAAATTTAGCTACAAGGTGATTGAAGGTGAAGAATTCTTAGTTTCTCCGATCTTTCCTGATAAGAGTGGAATTGGAAAAGTAAAGCTAAGTGAACTTCAGGTCATGAGTAGAGATCACTTTGGAACAGAGTTAGTCTCATTTAATGTCGATAAATTCATTGATCGATCTGATCTGGAAGCTCCTGAAAAAAAGAGTATAAGAAGTAAAAAGCGAGCTCCGGCCTCTCAAGACGTAGATGAAAAAGAAGAGAGGTTGCCTTTCATATGGTCCATTCTCGCCCTAGGCTTTCTAGGTTTCTTCTCTACAACGCTAAGTAGAAGTGGAAATAAAAAATGAAAAAAATCTTGGCACTATTTCTGCTCAGCTTCTTTAGTAATATTGCCACGGCCTTTATTCCACAGAAAACTATAATTGGAGAGAGTTTTGCTTGGCAAAATGAGCAAAACTTAACTCTCTATCTCAACTCATCAAATTCATCGCTTATAAGTGACTCTGATATTTTACAACGTACAATATCTGCGGCTTCTGAATGGAACTCTGTCGGTGGGCCTACTATTAATATTCTTTCAACAAATGGATCTGCTCAAGCAGGTAGGAATGATATTTACTTTAGTAATAGCACTACTATCTTTTCAGGGTCCTCAATTATTGCAGTAACTCAAAGTATTTACCAAGAAACTACAGGTAGAATTATAGAATCGGATATTATTTTAAAGGACAGTATTCTCTACTCTAATACGCCGCTAACAACTCCTTATATTGGTGATGTACTTGCTCATGAGATGGGCCATTTAATTGGCCTCGATCACTCAAGTCTACCATTCTCAACGATGTTCTATACGCTAACAAGAGGCCAAAGTACTGTCTCTAGTGACGACTTACTTGGTAAGGAAGCAATATACTCTCATTATAGGCACTCCGGATCTATAACTGGCCGAGTTGCTGGAGCTTCTTCCCTTACGGGTGTGTTTGGGGCAGATGTTCAACTTATTTCTACAAATTCTGGAGAGGTAGTAGCTTCAACTCTTAGTAGTCCCGATGGTAGTTTCTCATTTATGGGATTAGAGCTGGAAGATACATACTATATTTTTATTGCTCCTATTAAAGTAAAAAGTTCTCTTTCTCCTTATTATGAAACTACTCGTTCTGACTTTTGTGCAGGCTTTTCAAATTATAGAGGAGGCTTCTTTAAAAGTTGTGACAGCTCTAGAGAAGGACATCCTCAAGGAATCAAGTTATCGAGTAGTGATGCTACAGAAGATATTGGTACGATTTCAATTAGATGTGGCTTAGATGTACCTCTAGGTTACTTATCAAGCCGAGGAGGAACTTTCGAGCTCGATTCTGATTCATCTAAATTGGGAGATTCTTTTGTTGGTTTCTTTACTCAGGACGAAGTAGATGCAAATAGTATAGATGAAATTTTAATTGATTTAAGTGATGTTGATACCTCTAGTGGGAACTTATTCTTAGATGTAAAACTACTTTATCAAGACTTCTATAGTAGAGTAGCTTTTGAAATGGAGGTCACCTCACCTTCGTCATCTTATAATTTCAGCTTTGGCGTTGATAGTGATGGCAATCCTCGCATGAATTTAGATGGGAAGATTCCCCTCGACCCCTTTGTCTCCGGCAATAATGTTTTTACAGTCAAAATAACACCGACGGATTTTTCTCAATTTTTGCTAACTTCCGGATTTTCCTTAGAGTCATACTTCTTTCCAGATCAGCAGAACTCAAATGAAACCCGACTCTTTTACCAGTTTATTTACTCTATTTCTGAACAAGTCGGATTAGGTTACTCAACTTTTGGACATTATAATTATGGTCTACAGCGAGGTAACGCGAGTTGTATGGAAGGGAGTAAGACTTATAGTGTCAAGCCCGCAGGCGCCGTGACAGGGATTACCCTTGACTCCCTTAGTAAAAGGAAGGCCAAGGACTCTGGGCTAGCTTGTGGCAGTATAGACATCGATAAAGGTCCACCAAAGGGGGGTGGTCCCTTAATTCTGGCCTTAGGCTTTTTAATTGCAACTTGTTTTTCAAGGGCAAGAAAAACGCTCTGAGTTTTTTGTGTTCAAATTAGTTTGTCCTCTAGTATTCTATAGGGGATGAAATCATTTCCAACTCTAGTGAATAAATTAATAATCCTCTGTCTGACAATATTCTTCTGTCATGAATCTCTCTTTGCTCAAAATTTACAGAGTGAGAGAATTCGAAGACTTTCCTCTAGGAAGAGGTCTATCTATTTAGACTCTGGAATATTTCATAACGGTGGACCTAAGAGAACTTCAAAAATTAAGGCCATTCGTCACAATTACTCTAAGCGATTAGGTTACGAAAGAGTTGTGATGGATTTCACAACGAAGAATTTACCAAGAATATACGGGTATATTTCACCAGGTGAAAAGAAGCTCTATCTAGATCTTTTTCAAACAGAAATACCAAGCCATCTCGATTCCTTTGGTAAGAGTAAATTTGTTGAAAAAGTAAATTTCTTTCCCATTCAAAAAGATACCTTAAGTGTAGAAGTGGTTTTTAAAAAGAATGTTACACTTGATATTTTCTACCTCACAGGACCTGGTCGACTTGTCGTTGATATTAAGGGCTAAGTTCAATTATTTTTTAAGGAGCACCGATGTCAGATATTGAAAGTGAATATCAGGTTCAGATTAAGCCTAATCAAGACAATAATCTAACATTCCCAGATGAAGTGGTCATAATTCCAATTATGAATAGTCCCATTTTTCCAGGCATGATAGCCCCAATAATATTGTCAGAAGAGAAGTTTACTCCTGAACTAGATGAATATCTTCTTAAGACTGGTTTCGTTGCTTTAAACCTAGTTAAGTCTGATCTGAAAGATGAGCATGGCGATTTTGTTCCTGAGGAAGAGATAGACCTTGAACAAAGAGAAATTAAACCAAGAGATATTTATAAAGTGGGTGTACTTTGTAAGGTCGTTAAGAAATTAAAACTACCAGATGGTTCTGTTAATGTACTCGTGCATGGGATTAAGAGGTATAGGGCAAGTACCTTCTTAGATGAAGTGCCTCTGATTCGCGCAGACTATGAAGTCTTTGATGATATTCTTGAAACTGATGAAGAGCTAGATGCCTATACGCGCTCTGTAATTAATCAGGTAAAGAAATTAAGTGAGATTAACCCTTACTTCAATGAAGAAATGAAGCTAGCAATGCTTAATTCTCCTTCTCCAGGAGCTCTTGCTGACCTTGTTGCTTTTGCTATTTCTCTAGATATTCCTGAGGCTCAAGACTTCTTGGAAACACTAGTAGTTAAGAAAAGGTTTGCTAAACTTCTTGTGTATTTAAGAAGAGAAAAAGATGTTGCTGATATTCAAAAGAAAATTTCTGATGAAGTGAATGATAAAGTTAATAAGTACCAAAGAGAGTACTTTCTGAGGGAACAGCTTAAAGTTATCCGTGCTGAACTTGGAATGGAAGAGGATGAGAAAACTCGAGATATTAAGCAATTTGCAGAAAAAATGGAAGAGCTTGGTTTACCAGAAGAAGTCCAAAAAGCGGCGAATGACGAACTTGAGCGTCTTGAAGTTATTCCCGAGACTTCACCAGAGTATAATATTACGAGGACTTATCTTAATTGGTTGATGGACCTGCCATGGTCAGTCTCTACCCCTGAAAAAATAGATATGGCCACTGCTAGCAAGACACTTGAAAAAGATCACTATGGGCTAGAGAAGGCTAAAGAGAGAATCTTAGAATTCTTGGCCGTGAGAAAATTAAAGCCAGAATATGACGGAACAATTCTATGCTTACTAGGTCCTCCAGGTGTTGGTAAAACATCACTAGGGAAGAGTATAGCTGAATCTATAGGTAGAAAATTCTATCGATTCTCACTTGGTGGAATGAGAGATGAAGCCGAGATAAAAGGGCATAGGAGAACCTATGTAGGGGCAATGCCTGGTCGAATTATTCAAGCTATGAAGAGAGTTGAGACTAATAATCCGGTTATTATGCTAGATGAGATTGATAAGCTAGGGAATTCATTTCAGGGAGACCCCGCTAGTGCGCTCTTGGAAGTTTTAGATCCAGAACAGAATAAAGGGTTCATCGATCATTACTTAGATGTACCTTTTGATTTATCAAAAGTTCTTTTCATCGCTACCGCAAACTATATTGGAAATATCCCAGCGCCTCTTCTTGATCGAATGGAAGTAATTGAATTGAGTGGATATAGCATTGAAGAGAAGGTCTCTATTGCAAATAAGTGGGTAATTCCGAAGCAGTTAGAGAAGCACGGTTTAGCTAAAGACGATTTTTCTATTGGTATGGCAACACTTAAGAAATTGATTAGCGACTATGCTAGAGAGCCTGGTGTTAGGATGATGGAGCAGTATATTGCAAAGCTTTGTCGAAAAGCAGCGCTTCTAAAAGTAACGGCCAAGAGAAAGAAGAAGTTTGTTCCAAAGCCTGCTGAACTAGAGGGGCACTTGGGTAGTGCTCGCTTTCAAAGTGAGCTTGCTCAAAAATCAATGGACGTTGGGGTTGTTACGGGTCTTGCATGGACCTCTTATGGTGGTGAGATTCTCTTTATTGAAACACTACCCCTTAAAGGTAAAGGAACATTTAAGCTTACCGGCCAAATGGGTAATGTGATGAATGAATCCGCTAATATTGCCTATAGCTATGTGAAAAAACTCTTAGAAGAAGACCATTACAATAAGAGTTCTAAAAGTAAGTCTAAGAAGAAAATTGAAGCGAATTCAGAAGAGGCCCTTGATTTCTTATCAAAGCATGAAGTTCACCTCCATCTTCCTGCAGGGGCCACACCTAAAGATGGACCAAGTGCCGGTATAACGATGGCCTTAGCTCTTTATAGTCTTGCGACTAATACTAAAATTAAAGCAGGTGTTGCTATGACTGGGGAGCTCAGTTTAACTGGAAAAGTTCTTCCTGTAGGCGGCATTAAAGAAAAGGTTCTTGCAGCGAAGAGGGCCGGCATAAAGGAAATCCTTCTTCCTAAAGAGAATGAGAAAGATCTGAAAGAAGTTCCCGAAAGGCATCGTAAGGGGATGAAGTTTCATCCGGTAGCTCATTTTGATGAAGTACTCACAATTGCTCTACCTAGACATAAGAGATGATAAAAAAAAAGCCCTCAATTGAGGGCTTTTTTATTAAACTTTTGTTTTTTAAAATTCGTCGTTATCGTATTCAGCAATCTCAGTATGCATAACCTTGTCTGCAGCAATTTCTCTTAGAGCAGTTACAACATCCTTATTCTTTGATCTTACAAGCCTATCTGCACCGTCTCTGAGCTGCTTAACTCTCTTTGTTGCTAGGTGAACTAGCTCGTATCTATTTTCTACCTTTTCTAGGCAGTCCTCGATGGTAATGCGCGCCATTAAAATCTCCTTCAGAGTAAACTAAACATCATTATTAGGACCTAGACCCTAAAAAGTCAAAGGAATTACCCTTTAATACATAGCGTCTATTTCTTTAGTATACTTGTTATAAAGCTTATCCTTCCTCAACTTAAGTGATGCGCTGAGGTAGACTGAATTATCAGTTATTGAAATTGGGATGATATAAAAGCACTTTACTTTCTCATAGCTTGCTAGGTCTTCGTTTACTTTCTCCACCTCTGATTCAATGATCTCAATAACTTTTGGATGTTGAGAAAGTGCTCCATGCTCAATATCTGGTTGAAGGTCCCCTGAATTAATTAGCTCTGCAAAGCTCTCTTTGGTAATACTTATAAGGCCGGTAAGATATTTCCTTGTATCACCTATGAGCATAAAGTGAGAAATGAAGGGAGACTCTCTCATTAGGTTCTCTATTTTTGCTGGTGCTACATTCTTACCACCACTGGTGACGATAATATCTTTCTTTCTGTCCGTTATCTTAAGTCCATTTTGTATTGACCACTCGCCAATATCTCCAGTTCCAAAGTAACCCTCATCATCAGTATGCACCTTCTGCTGTGTGTCCTTATAGTAGTCTTCGAAAACACTTGTACCTTTAAGAAGTATTTCTGAATCATCTGAAAACTTCATCTCTAAGCCAGGTAGGGGGAATCCGACAAATCCGGGAGCGCTATTAATTTTAGGGTTTAAAAAAGCAGGTCCAAATGTTTCTGTAAGGCCATACCCTTCGAGTATAGGAATTCCTATATTGCGAAAGAAGCAGTAGGTTTTTGAATTAAGCTTGGCACCACCTGAAACAAGGAATTTTAACTCCTTTGAGATTAATGCTCTAATCTTTGAGAAAAAGTGCTTCTGTGACTGAATGAAGAGTTGAGTTTCCAAGCGACTTGGTGAGTCTCCTTCATCAACTTTAGTATGGTAGGCTTCAGCAATAGAGAAGTTTAATTGGAAATACTTATTAGAGATAAGACTTTGCTTCTTAAGTGAGTTCTCAATTCTTTCTTTTATTTTATCAATAATTCGCGGAACAGTTATTATAAAAGTTGGCTTTGCCATCTTTAAATCATTCATGAATGTTTTTGGACTTTTACCAAAATAAGTTTTTGTGGGTAAGCAAAGATGCAAGAGTGAGTCGCACCGACCAAGGACATGGGAGAGAGGCAGACAAGTTAATGAACTATTACCATTAGCTACTTTGCCTTTCATTTGTGAAGCAATTCCATCTAGGACGGCCCTTATTGCTTCATGACTTGTTACAACACCTTTTGGTTTAGAAGTGGTACCAGATGTGTATATGATAGAGGCGGGAAAAGATCCTACATTTTCTTTTATAAGATCATAAACTTCTTGATCTTCAGTGTTCTCTTCGTTCTTATAATTCAAGAAGTAGTGTTGATGGTCTTCTTCCTTTAATGAAATTGTGATTAGCTTACTTATAAGGGGATTGAATTTTTCTCTACTGGATTTATCTTCAATAATTAAAGAAGTCATATCACTATTATCAATAATATATTCAACTTCGCTGTAGCTGGCAGTGGGGTAGATCGGTACAGTTGTGCAGCCTAAGGCCATAATTCCTAAATCAGCTAAGTGCCAATAGCCGCTTGTGTTAGCAAGTATTCCTATTTTTTCTCCCGGTTGAATACCTAAACCTTTTAAATATGAAATAACCTTCTTTAGCTCTATCCATAACTCTTGATTACTGAGATTTATTCTTCTAGTGCCATCATTCCAAGAGATAGCAGATTCAGTGGGGTGATATTTATTCTTGTTTATTAAAAGATTGAAAATTGTCATCTAAAGTCATCCTATTTAAGTTTTCAAGAATTGAAAACATACTAAAAGACTTGAATTCCATACTAGGAGCATTTTATATCTCAGAATTCATTATTCAATGCTAACACCTATGAAAAAAAGAGCCTAATAATTATAAGTCTCTTCGAGGAGAAGGAAGAGCAAAATGGTTTGATATGGAATCGGTTTCATTTTATCGGCCATGTTATGGGTACCAAAATATCTAAAGTCTATATTAAGTGGCCTCACTTTATTAAGGCCGGCGAGTATTTTATTAGGGCGACTACACTTGAAATAGTAAATGAGACTATTTTTGCTCAAGCGTTGGAGCTAAAAAAGATTTCTAGTTTAAGAGAAGATATTTTTTGACTTAGGATACTTGATAACAATTCGTTGTAGAGTATAATTTGATAGCTAGAAATTTTCAAACGAGAAATTAACAATGCTATGTAGGAATGAAGTCATGGAATCATCTTCAATTAAAGAAAAGACCATAGAAGAAGTAGCTACAGGAGAACGAAAGTTTCTACACGATATAAGTAATAAACTTGTTGTTGCTGAAGGAATGGGAAGTTTTCTATCTAAGGCTTTAGAAAGTAATAGCTCTATTTCTGATAAAGAAAAGCAGAGAATGCAAAAAATTCTCACATCAGTTAGGGCCATGGCGGAGATGGTTAAATCCCGCCGTGATACCCTAATTTCTCTACACAAAGAATTGACCTAGTCGACTTTTACACCAACATGATCACCTATCATTAGACCAGGAACCTCGAAATAAGTTTTACTATTTCTTGGGCCAAAGAGCTTGATTCCGGTAATGGCGGAGTTTTCTTCTGTATGGAGAACTTCTAATTCTCCAATCTTGACTCTATGATTATAGCGTTTCTTGGTCTCATAGGTATCTAGTCTACTAATTACTCGGTAAACATCAAGAACTGAGCCTTCACTAAGGCCTTGCTTTTCGCCCATATTGACATAGAAGTTCTTATTTATTTGCTCATTCTCTATTCCCATAGGGACGTCTTGAGCGATGGAGTAAATAATGTATTCACGGCCAAAAACCATTGATGCCGTGAAGAAAAATAAAATGAACGGTAAGATTTGCAGGTATCTTCTCTTCATATTTCCTCTTTGAATTTTAGGAGCGCTTATTGCTCATATATAGTCATACCGTTTAAGTTTTCAAGTATTGAAAACTCACTTAAAGACTTATATACCCGAATGGTACTAAGGCTCAAGTTACGCGTCGTAAAGCGTACTACTTGAATTCCTTTCCAGTAGCGGTACATACCCTTCGGTGATACTTTGTGCCGCCTTGAAGTAATTGAAGAAAGAGGTCTCTTTTGCGGCAAGAATTACCGGTTGCATATTCTCAAAACACCATAAATCAGTAGCTTGCTAACAGAAAATAAAGGCGCGCATGAAAGAACTCTGTTACGGGCCAAGTGATTTATGCTCACCACACTTTTAATTACCTACGTGGTTTTGGAAATATCTAAAATTCTTTAAATGGTTTCAGTTTATTCTCAAGTATTTCATATTATTGTAGATAATGTCACTATGACGAAAGTTATAGAGATTATCATGATAGAGGACATAGTTTCGTGCGTAGTACTGCATAATCCAGGGCATATCCTCAAGTATGATTTTTTCCATGTCTTCCATTAGCTTCCACTTACGTTCACCCTCAGGAAGAAATTTCAGCTCCTTAAAATAGGAATCATATGTAGGATTTGAATAATAGGTAGCGTTTGGACCTGGGCTATGATTCTTAGTGAGCAGCAGTTGGAGAACATTCTCTGCATCAGGGTAGTCCATGGCCCAACCATCTTGCCAAAATTGTAGTTTTCCAGATTTAGCTTTCTTCAAGAAGTCGGGAAATGTGTTGGTACTAACTCTTACCTTTATGCCAATTTTAGCAAGTTGAGATTTTACAAATTCCCCTTGCTGACGATTGGTAGCACTCGTTCCCCTGACATCAAATCTTAATTCCTCTAATCCTTTGCCATTGGGGTAGCCAGCTTTTTTAAGGAGAGCTTTTGCTTTTTCTAAGTTGTAGCTATAGGGAAGTATTCTGTTGGGGTCATAGCCTGGAAGTCCAGGAGGGTAGATACTATTAGCGAGTTGACCAATATTATTTGTGAATAATTGAATATAGCGGTCATAATCAAAGGCATGGGCGATAGCAAGTCTTAAGTCCTTATTCTTAGAAAAGATAGAATCCTTCATATTAAACGAAAGCCACCAGAAAGTGAGAGTCGAGTAAGCTTGAAGCTTTACTCCTTTCTTTTTTAGATCTTTAGCGAGGTCACCGCTAGGATTAACTGCAGAGTCATAATTATCTTTGGGGATATTACTTAGAACATGAATTTTCTTACTTAAAAAGTTAAGCCAACGGGTTTGACTCTCTTTCATAATTTTAAATTCAATTCGATCTAGGAAAGGTAATTGCTTGCCTGAATCTTTTAGAAGACCTTTACTGTTAGCAAGCCTATCTCCTTCGGAAGGATAGTAGTTCTTATGGTAGTAAGGGTTTCTTTTTAGGGAGAGGCCCGAAAGCCTATTCCACTTATCGAGCATAAAGGCACCTGTGCCTATAATACGATCTGATAATCTATTCTGATAGGCAACTACCGCTTCCATGGGGACAGGGGCGGTGAAGCTCATGGCTAGGGCCACCATCATTTGAGGGTAGGGTTCTTTAAGATCAATAACGAGAGTGTGGTCATCAGGAGCTTTGAGTCCTTCAACTTCAGTTTTTACGAGGAGATCTAAATTAGATTTTACAGTCCTTCTAAATTTATTAAGTCCTTTAATTTTACCATCAAAGAGCCACCATCCATTTGATCGGTTAGGAATGAAGGCAAGTCTCTTAAGCTGGGTGATAAAATCCTGAGCTTTAACAAACCTTGGTTTACCTCGAAAAGAAGGGTCATCATTATAACGAATATTCTTCTTAATTTTAATAATATACCGTAAGCCATTTTGTTCTATTTTGGGCATTTCTGCTGCTATTAATGGTTCAAGTGTATAGGGCCTCTTTAGGTAGTGGTATTGAAAGAGCGGTTCCACGCACTGATAGATAACAGTAGCTGAAATAACGTCATAGCTATTGGCAGGGTCTAGTGTACTAATTTCTCCCGAGAGCGGGTAGTTAAGAGTGTTAAGAGAATTATCTCCACTCTTGTTCTTGGGACACCCTCTTAAAGTAAGGGCAATCAAGACCAAAGTTAAAAGTAATAGAGCGTAGATGATTTTTTTCATACTTGGCCTTTCTAGTTCTAGATTACTTCCGTGATAAGCGACCTGACTTTAGTCACAAATTCGTTCAGGTTTTCTTTAGCGCCAGAGCCTTGGGCCATATCTGGTCTTCCTCCACCCCGTCCTTCTATCAACGGGATCGCCTCTTTAAAAATAGTGTTACAAGGAATCCCACTCTTCTTACCGGCCCTTAAGAGGACTGAGGCTTGATCTCCACTTTCACAGGAGATGAGAACAACACCTTGAGGATTATTATCCATAAAGACATCTGATAGCTTTCGCAGATCTGAGCCTTTTGGCACTTGAGCATATTTAAAAGTGAGCTTACCTTTAAGGAGCTCAGGGTTATCAAAGAGCTCCTTTGATTTAGATACTGTTATTTCGCTCTTCAATTTATCGATTTCTTTTTGCGCCTTCTTAACTTCATTAAAGAGACTTTCAACTTTCTGAGCAACTTTATCTCCCTTGGAAGAAGTTATAAGCTCCAGCTGGGATAGAGTGTTACTCCTCTGTCTTAGTCTCTTTATTGCATTTTCAGAGGTGGTGGCCTCAATTCGCCTTACACCTGTTGATAGGGATGATTCTGATATAATTGTGAAGAGACCTATATCCCCAGTTTTCTGAACATGGGTTCCTCCGCATAGTTCAGTAGAGAAACCTCCCATTTCAAGAACTCTAACATTGTCTCCGTACTTTTCTCCAAAGAGCGCCAAGGCACCTCTCTTTAAGGCGTCATCAATTGTGGTTTGGGTAGCAAGGACTTCATGTGATTTTAGAATTTCTTGGTTTACAAGATTCTCTATATTTTCAATCTCTTCCTTCGTTAAGCCCTGCATATGAGTAAAGTCAAAACGAAGTCTTGTCGCCGTAACCATAGACCCACTTTGTTTAACATGGTCGCCAAGTATCTTAATAAGTGCTGCTTGGAGCAGATGAGTTGCTGAATGGTTTCTTGTCACGAGTTGCCTATTCTTCTTATCTACTTCAAGATCGTAGACTTCTCCTTCTACAAGAGTGTCGTTTTCTTTAACTAAGTGAACGAATAGGTCTTCTACCGGTTTTTGAGTATCTAGTATTTCAATACTCTTACCATTTAGAATGACCTGTCCACGATCTCCAGCTTGCCCACCTGATTCGCCATAGAAGGGTGTCTTATCAAAAATGAGACCTTTCATCTCCCCTGCACTTACAATCTTCAACAATTTAGCTTGAGACTTTAAACTTTGATATCCAACAAACTCAGTTTCACCGCAGTCTTCTTTAGCTGATAAGAAAACTTTATCATCCACGGCGACGCCACCTTTCCATGACTTCTTAGAGTCTTCCTTTCTCGCTTTCATCGCCTTTTGAAAGCCCTCGTGGTCAAGTTTAAGATTTCTCTCATTTAAAATAAGTTCTGTTAGATCAAGGGGGAAGCCATAGGTGTCGTAGAGCATAAAGGCACTACTGCCTTCAAGTGTGTCACCCTTTAAGTTTTTCTTAATGGCCTCTTCTAGATATTTAAGACCTTGTTCAAGAGTTTCTAGGAACTTATCCTCTTCAAGTTTAAGAAGTTTCTCTGCGAGACTTAAGTTTGCTTTATTTTGCGGGTACTCAGTACCAAGTCCTTCAAGAACAACTTTAGCTAATTGTGAGAAGCTGCCTTTCGGAGCATTTAAGTTGCGCATATGGCGTACTGCCCTTCGGATAATTCTTCTTAGGACATAGCCTCTGCCTTCATTCGAGGGGATGACACCATCTGTGATCAGCATAGTGCATGAGCGAATGTGATCAGCAACGATACGAATAGAGGACTTATTTTGATCATCTGAATAAAGACATCCTGAAGCTTCTTCAATTTGAGTAATTATAGCTGTAAAGACATCTGTATCGTAATTCCAGTAAACGCCTTGAAGAACAGCAGCTATTCTCTCAAGTCCCATTCCTGTATCGATGGAGGGGTTGGGAAGATCTTTACGTCCTCCTTTTCCATCCTTTTCAAATTGCATAAAGACAAGATTCCAAACTTCAACATATCTCTGTTCGTCATCGAGAAGATCTTGATCTTTGGTTGGTGTGAAATTTGGTGTTGAGTATTTTTCTCCGTGGTCGTAGAAAATCTCACTACAAGGCCCGCATGGCCCAGTGTCACCCATTTCCCAAAAGTTGTCCTTGTCGCCTTTGCGAAAGATTCTCTCCTTGGGGAGGCCTACTTTCTCTTTCCATATATCAAAAGCTTCATCATCACTATGATGAACAGTTACATAGAGTTTCTCAGTAGGAATTTTGAGCTCTTTAGTGAGAAAGTCCCATGCCATTGAGATTGCTTCTTCTTTAAAGTAATCACCAAATGAAAAGTTACCAAGCATTTCAAAGAAGGTGTGGTGTCTCGCCGTAAGCCCCACATTCTCTAGGTCATTATGCTTACCTCCGGCCCTTACAACCTTTTGAATAGTTACGGCCTTTTTGTTGGTCGGCTTAACTGCTCCGGTAAAATAATCTTTGAATTGGTTCATTCCGGCGTTGGCGAAGAGAAGAGTGTCGTCATTCAGGGGGACAAGTGGAGAAGAGGAGATTTTCTCATGGCCCCTTGCTGTAAAGTACTTTGAAAAACACTCTCTTATTTCCTGAACTTTCATAATCTCTTGCCTGTTATATTAACTAGTAAATACCAAGCCCAAGATAGCATACTGCCATCAGAATTACACTTACAGGCCATTCATAGTCATGACGCTTTTAAATCTTCAGTATTGAAAGTTGGAAGAAAGCTTGTGCACAGGCAATGGAGAAAGTTTAAATAGACTTTGATGCCTAAATTGTCTCAGTATTAGATCGCTCTTCAAGATATTGGGAAAAAACTTGAGGGTATAAGCGCACTGCTTCTGCAATGCTATGGCCACGGGAGGCAACGTAGCGCAAGGTTTTCTGTTTTAACTTCTCTTTATCATTAACAAAGTCATAATCAATTCTCACTTTCTTCGCAATGAGTTGGAATAATTGGTCATCAGGAGATGACTCCATTGTATTGTAGATGGATAGAATATCTTCTTCTGACGCAGGGCATTTTTCTTCAGAAAGCCTGTAGAGGATTGCCTTAGTATTATAGCCCTTTCTTATAAATCCCTTTATTCGAGCTTCTCTATAGAGGTCTTCTCTTAAGTAGGATTTTTGCGTAATCTCTTCGATCACATCATCTACGATTTGCGCCCCGTAATCTCTTGCCAGTAGTTTTTGTCGAATTTTATATTGGGAATAGTCTTTCTTGGCCAGTAAGCGGATGGAGTATGAGTAGCATTTTTTTCTTTGAGCTTCGTCCATATTGAGTAGTGTAATTTAGCCGGCCGTTTTAGACCGGCTAAATGATTTACTGAATAACTTTCTTTTTACGAGATGGCTTCTTTGGTTCTTCTATTTGCGCTGGTTCTACGATTTCACCAGTTGCAGTATCAACACTCTCTGGAGCTCCATCAGGGGAGTCGGCAAGACCGTACTTTGCAAGAACTTTATTTTCAATCTCTTCTAAGATTTCTGGATGTTCTTTGAGGAACTTCTTAGAATTTTCTCGTCCCTGACCAATCTTTGCATTTTCATAGGAGAACCATGCCCCAGCTTTTTCAACAATACCGTTGGTAACTGCAAGGTCGAGAACATCACCGTGGCGTGAAATTCCTTCTCCGTACATGATATCAAATTCAATAAGCTTAAAAGGAGGTGCAACTTTATTTTTAACAACTTTAATTTTTGTTCTATTTCCAACAACATTATCACCATCTTTAATAGCGCCGGTTCTCCTAATATCTAGTCTGACAGAAGAATAGAATTTTAGAGCATTACCGCCAGTCGTTGTTTCTGGATTACCAAACATAACACCAATCTTCATTCTCAATTGATTAATGAAGATGACAGTACAGTTTGAGCGAGAAATACTTCCTGTGAGTTTTCTTAAGGCCTGGGACATAAGTCTTGCTTGAAGACCCATATGAGAATCACCCATATCACCTTCTAGCTCAGCTCTAGGAGTAAGGGCCGCAACAGAGTCAACAATAAGAAGATCTACTGCTCCCGAGCGAACAAGCATATCCGTGATTTCTAGCGCTTGCTCCCCAGAGTCTGGTTGAGAAATAAGTGTATTAGGAACATCTACACCAAGTTTAGAGGCATAAGCTGTATCAAGAGCATGTTCGGCATCAACGAAAGCTACCGTGCCACCCTGCTTCTGTGCTTCAGCAGCAATGTGAAGAGTTAAGGTTGTCTTTCCAGAAGACTCTGGCCCGTAGATTTCAATAATTCTTCCTTTTGGAATACCACCTATGCCGAGGGCAAGGTCAAGGCTGAGGCAACCTGTTGGTATAGAAGGAATCTTCTTATCAATATCACCATCAAGCTTCATGATGGCACCTTTGCCAAACTGCTTTTCAATAGTTGAAAGAGCTAGGTCTAGTGCTTTTTTCTTGTTATTCTCTGAGGTTGCTGAAGTTTTTGAAGCGGCCATCATGTCTCCTTAAAGGGGTTAAGTTTTCCTAACTTAAAAAGTACTCAAAATATTGTGCGTGCTTAAAAAATAACACTACCAGAACACCTTGGCACCTCTCAAATTCTCACTCATAAGAGCAAGAAGTACTCAAAAGATAGGTGATCTAACATATTGAAACTATTGAGATCGCAATAAGGGTTCAGTACGTAAATGACATCTTTTGAACACTTGTTATTTTGTGCGTAAGTTGTGCGTAAGTCAAGATAAGTTTTTTAAAAGTATTGAGACAGGCTTGGGGGGAGGAAGTTTAGGATGAGAAGGTAGCAGAGCCCTGCGTAAATCCCACTAATGATATCATCAAGGATTGTTCCAGCACCGTGAGTGACCTTTTGATCAAAGAAAGTCGCTGGCCAT
>CALHBL010000062.1 GCA_937930825.1 uncultured Bacteriovoracaceae bacterium | reverse complement strand
CTCAGGAAATTGAGAAAATTTTAAACGGAGCCCTTTACAAGGATGGAGTTTTGATAGAAAGTTCAGCTAACCAAGAGGGAGTTGCCTAGGCTCTGATCCACAACTTTTGGGCGTATCTCTATTTAGACTTTTTTATAAGATTACTTTTAGCAAATGAATACGAAGAAATTTCGCATAATAGTTTCCTCCAGCAATTATAGTCATTTTGACATTTAAGATTGATACGCCGTTTATATTCCAAGACCTGTGATTCTGAGGCCTTTCTCTTTCCCGTATGAGATAAGAGAAAAAACATAAATTACAATGTAAGATAATACCTTTGTGAAAGTAGTACCCCTTAAGATTCACCTAAATTATAAATTAATTAGGATATGTCTCTGATGAGTTAACGTTAAAGGCTCTCGTACTTCTAAAGACTTAACCATAAATCTAGTTTAAAATGACTCAATATGATATATAATGTCAGTATCTGCTGTATAGTCAACTGCGAGGTTACCGAAGTAGTCAATTACGGTTTTGTCAGCCCCTTTATTGAGTAGATAACTCACAAGATCAAAATTATTGGACTTAGCGGCCATCATAAGCATAGTTTGAGAGAATTCATTTTGATAATTTAAGTCGACTTCATGGCTTTTAAGGATGCTAATGACTTCATCAAAATTTCCTGACTTTGCGAACTCAAAGGCAAGAGCAGACTTATCTTTTTCAGCGTAGAGAATAAAATTTTCTTTCATCAACGAATGACTACTTATTTCGATTAAGTCAGCGGCATTAAAACCAGAATTGTTTTTTATTGAGAGGTCGCTATAATGAGGAAGAAGTATGTTCATAATTTCTATAGACTGTCCCAGAATTGCAGAATGAATCATAGTATTACCTAAACGATCTGAAATTTTATGGAAACCATCATAATGCTCCATTAAGTAACTAACGACCCTTAAGCTTCCCTCACGAGAACTTAGAGTGAAAACATTTTCTTCAACTCCTTCAAGAAGCTCTCTAAGACTAGGCTTATAATAATTCAATACTGAAGGAGTATCCATAAGAGCACTATAATAGAACTGGTCATATCCCTTCTTATCTTTAGAGCGATAGTCACCACCCAGCTCTTTCATAATAAATTTAATGAGTAAGCTGTTTCCACTAAGGATCGCCATTATTAAAGCATCTTGTCCTTTTTTATTTTTAAGTGTTTTAACTTGAAGATATTTACTGAGAGTGAGTGTCGTTTTTAAATCTCCTGCTTTTAAAGCATAAGAAAGTGCATTTTCTCCCCAGGCGTTTTCTTGATGGATTTCATGAAGAACTTGTTCTTCCTTTAGAAGAAAATCAATGATTCTTAGTTTCCTAAGTTTAATTGCCAGCATAAGAGGCGTCTCTTTTAGTGAGTTTATCGAGTCAGAATATAACTGACTACTAGTTAAAGATTTTATTATTTGATCTTCAGTACCATTGTAAAAAGTATCCCTTATCTCATTTGCTAAAGTATTTATTGATAAGAGTAGTGAAATTAGAACTGGTAAGATTTTCATTTTAAACTGAAGTGCGGGCGTTTTACTGGACACCTACCAGCTAAAGCTTAAATACTGGTCGGCCCTCTTGTTCGTCTTTATAAATATCCTCAAACTCATTCGGTGGCAAGTAGCCAAGCGATGAGTGAAGCCTTCTCTCGTTGTAAACTTCTTCAATAAACCTAGGGATACTCTCTATAACATCCAAAATAGTCTCATACTTCATCATGTGAACTTCATTCTTTTTTAAGGTTGCCATAAATGATTCCACCCAAGCATTATCGTAAGGGTTACCCTTTGCTGAGCAAGAAATGTGAAATCCTTTTTCATTAAGCCGATTAACGTACTTCTTACAAAGATACTGAACTCCTCGATCTGAATGATGAAAAACGCCTCTAGGTGGCCCCCTTCTGAGAATCGCCATATTTAAAGCATCAAGAGTAAGGTCACCGTTAATTTTCTTTGAGATTGCCCAGCCAATAACTTTTCGAGAATAGAGGTCGAGAATCACAGCGAGATAGACAAATCCATTGGCTATACGAATGTAGGTAATATCTGAGGCCCACACTTGATTAATTCCATCAATACTCATCTCGTGTATAAGATTGGGATGCACTAAGCACTTGTGATCGGAGTCAGTCGTTTTTACAAAGCCTTTCTTGGGACGAATCTGGAGTTCATTTTCTGCAATTATTCGCCTGAGCTTTCTCTCGCCAATATTAACGCCAGAGCGCTTGAGCTGTCCTAGCAATTGGCGGTAACCAGCTCCTTTCATATCAGCTCGAATCGCTTCTATCTTTCCTCTAATATCAGCTTCAAACTCTTCTTTGTCTGCTCGTGTAATTTTTGGATCAGCGTAGTATGTTGATGTCGAGATCTTCATTTCTTGGCACGCCTTCTTAATACTTCCAACTCTTTTGAAGTTCTTATCAATCCAGCTAATTCGCTCTCTCGTTGAAAGGGTGTCGACTTCTGGAGTTTTTTTAACAGATCTAGCATGATGGCCTGCTCGGCGACCTTTCTTTGATAAGCTTCAATCTCAAGTTCTTGCGTTAAGATTTTCTCGGCCATGGCCTTGTTGCATCCTTCGCTTACAAGCTCCTCGATACGAATCCCTTTGGCTTTTTCTGTTCGAGCAACCTTCCACCGATAGATCAGTTGAGGGTCACATTCAATATCTTGAGCGATCTGCTGTACTGTTTTAGCCCCAGAGATGTAGTCATCAACAGC
>CALHBL010000061.1 GCA_937930825.1 uncultured Bacteriovoracaceae bacterium | reverse complement strand
TAAAGAAATACTAAAACTAAACCTGCAAAAAGATCATGAGAAAGTGGCTTCACTTGTTACCAAGGCCGATATTATTCTCATGGGGCTACCTGCGAAAGTTCAAAGTAAGTACTCTCTGCTCTTTGAAGACTGCCAAAAGTTAAGCCGGTCCGGTGCTTATCTCGAAATGACAAGCTCCAGAAACAAGGCCTTTGGCATGCATGACCTTAATGCCCTTGCTCAGAGTAATTTACTTGAGCTGCATATCAAAGGCAGTAGCAGCACTGACCAGTGGATCGCCCCCCCCTTCTTACCCGTTGCTGGAATTACTTTTGCCTCCCACTTGGCAACGGAATGCTTGGCCGCTCACCTTCAATCTCTAAAAGCAGGAGGCTGGGTGAGAAGAACCGTGGCCATGGAAGAAGCCGTTGAGAACTTAATGGTCCCCCTCTATTCAAAGAAACTCAAAGAGAGCGAGCAGCAAGAGTTTCTTCATAATGGACGCTATCCTTGCTACGCTATTTACCCCTTAAAGGATAAGGGCCACCTTGCTGTTGCCAGCGTAGAGTTAAAATACTGGCAAAGATTCTGTGAAGCATTTAAAATTGAGCTTGCCCCCCAGGAACGTTTTAGTAATGACAAGAGAGTTTTCAAAATCATTGCCCAAGAATTATCCCAATATAGTTTTGAGCGTGCACAAACTCTTTGTGAAAACTTAGATGCTTGTGTCAGCTTAACTGGCCCTTAAATACTCTGCTTTGACCCCGCTCCTTAGGGGCAAAGGGCACCGGGGTCATCCTTCTCTTTTCATCTCCCTTTAAATTTAAGTAGTTAGCCTTTTCCAGTGCTGGCATAGCTCTTGTAATACATAAGAACAAAGAAAGCTTGAAAAGGATTTTAGGCAGAATTAGGAGGATGGAGTCCCCGCCAAGTAGGCGCCTTGCCTACCCTAACTAAAGAGGAAGAAATGAAACGAATTCTAACTATTCTCGCAGTTGTAGTAGCGGCCCTTATCTCTCTTGAGGCAAGTGCTAGTGGTGAAAAAGCACCAACTGTAAAGGTTCTAGAAAAAATCCCTGTTGAATTAGTTAAATCGGCAGCAGTAGTAACTGCTCTAGAAACTTACTATGGAAAACTCATTAAAATGAAAGAAGTTTCTAATATGCCTTCTTTTAGTTCAATGGGGAATATTCTTTCAAAAAACCAAATTGAACTCAAAGGAGGCGAAGTTGTCTATCCTGAAGAAATAGAATTCGCTTGGAAGTTAAAAGCACAGGACGTAGCTGCTCTTTCCCGAGTGATAAGAGCGCCTCATACTCCAGATTAAAGGAAATAAAATAATTTTAAATAAAGAAGCTTCCACTGTGGAAGCTTCTTTATTGCTCAGACCCAGCTTCTAACTTTGAAGATTCCTACTTTTCTTTATCATTATGATTATCAATGTGAATATCAATCTGCTGAAAAGGAATCTCAATAGACTCTTCTTTAAAAATTTCCATAATACGGTAACGGATATCAGAGAGGATAACGTGATAATTCCAAATATCATGCACCCAAACGGTAAGAGTAAAATCTAAAGAAGAAGCTCCAAAGTCACTGAAGTAAACCTTAACAAGCGGACTCTTTAAAACACTAGCATGGGAATACGCTGCTTTTTCAAGACACTTCTCAACTTTTCTTGGGTCACTACCGTAGGCAACTCCCACCTTCAGCTGAAGGCGCAAGCGGTCACCACTTAGACTCTCATTCACGACTTGCTCTGAGATAAACTGAGAATTAGGAACAATGATTGAGATATCGTCTCTTGTGGAAATCGTTGTTGATCGCGCGCCGATGCTGTCCACTCTCCCGCTCACTCCCTTAACTTCAACTAAGTCTCCTAATTTTATCGGTCGCTCAAATAGAATTATCAGACCAGAAATAAAATTCTGCGCAATATTCTGCAGGCCAAATCCAACGCCCACCATAAGGACGGCGCCCACTGCCGCAAGGGAGCTCATGCTAATGCCAATAGTATCAAGGGTGATAAAGCCGCCAATAGTGAGAACGGCGTAGCGAGTGATGCGCTTGATGGAATCTTTAACTCCACGATCAATACCTTTCTTATCAATCAAAATTCTACCCATGGCCTTCTCAGCATAGCGACTGGCCAAGGTGGAAAGATAGAAGAAAATAAGGGCCGAACATATTGTAAGAAGGCTTATTCTCTCCCCTCCAATTTCAAATAGAGATGTTCCGAGAATTTTCCAGATTGATTTTACCATACGCCAGGCCTCTAATTCCATTTCTAGTGCTCCTCAATTTGCTGTTAGGGGTTTTTTCAAAACAAAGCGAAGACACTCTGGGTCTCCTTGCATAGGTATTGTTCGAGTTAGGGAAGGAATCATTTTAATGCTACTTTGACAGACAAAGAACTCAAGTGAGAGGCCTGAATTATTTAAAAGATCTTCCCACTCTCTGGCATCTAAAATAATTCGAGTCGGGACTCCCTCACTTTGGTAGAGAATAGAGCTTTCAAAGTCAAAGTAGTAATCCATTTCAAAACTCATCGCTTTATGGGCCATCATAACTTCCGCAACGAAGATTCCCCCAGGGCTTAGGGCCTGACCAATCTTTCCCAGCATTTGATAGAGGCTTGGAAGAGAACTCAAGCAGTGGAGAAAGTGACCATCTAATATGAAAGAATAACCTCCATGAGGA
>CALHBL010000060.1 GCA_937930825.1 uncultured Bacteriovoracaceae bacterium | reverse complement strand
CTCATTGTAGAGTTCAAAGATAAATCCTTTTGTTTTTTTGTAGGAAATTAAACATATCAAAGGATTTACCTACGGCCATTACGCATGGCCGTAGGATTATGAAATCATTGAACTAATTAGTTAAAGCAGCAGTATTCTCTGTTGGAACCATCTCGGGAACCATCTCGCACTTTTGGTACTCCCAAAGGGATTCATTATTCCCACTCGTCGCTCCAGAGACCGGGCTTCTCACTAAGTTTATCAAAAAGCTCCCTATTTTAGTTAGAAGTAAATTTCCATACAAACCACTGAGCTTTTTTACCACCCAAAATGAAAAAAGGGGTCAAAGGCCTCGTGGTTTTAATAATTTAAATGTCTTAAAAAATTTCTAAAATGGCGGGAGCGGCTTTACTTGAACCTCTTTTCGAATGTTTAGATGTCTCAATTATGGACTGTCCCTTGCTTATCATCTTATAAGACGAAATAAGTCTTCAGTGTATAAATGAGTGAATGGTATTTACTAGTATATCGAATAGTGATATATTGATATAGGCAAACGGAGTTATTGTGATTATTAATTTTCAAGGAAAGATTGCTAAAGACATATGGGAAACTAATACTTCTAAGTCTTTGCCTCGAGACTTGTGGATACGTGCTAAAGCTTTACTGACAATAATGCACGCAACAACAGACTTCGATGATTTAAAGATTAAAGGACAACCGCCTAATATTCGTCTTCATAAACTTAAAGGTGATCGAAAAAAATATTGGAGCGTAACTATAAAACTACCTTGGTGTATTACGTTCAAGTTTAAAAATGGTGAATTTACTGAGGTCAGGATAGAGAACTATCACTAAAAAGCGAGGTCAATTATGATTACTAACCCTATGCCAATGCATCCTGGAGAAGTCCTTTCTTCTGTCTATATGAGTGAAATGAATTTAACTCAAGTTGGGCTTGCTAAGCTCTGTAAATGTACTAGTGCAAAAGTTAATGAGATTGTTAATAAGAAACGCGGGATTACTCCAGCATTTGCCATTACACTTGAGACTGTTCTTGGAACAAGTGCTGAGATGTGGGTAAGGATGCAAGCTGAGTATGATTTATGGGAAGCTAGGCAGAAGCTAGTTTCTTAGCGAGTTGCTTGATTTTAAATATTTAGTTATTGGTTTACAATGACTGAGGCAAGAGGGACTTCTATTTTAAGGCCAGCTCTCTGTTTGAATAATTATTGACCATATATGAATAGTGTTAGTCTCAAGTACCGTTTTAAATATTATTAAGTGAACTTACATAGTGTTTCAGGAAAAGTCTGTTGGAACCCTCGTGGGAAAAGTCTGTTGGAACCCTCGTGCAGGAAAAGTCTGTTGGAACCCTCGTGTTAAGATATACATCTTCACGATGGTAGGCCTAAGAATACTGTCCGAGTAACCTTAGAAAGAGGTGAGAAGTTTTATAAGGAGTTACTCAACGTCAAAATGGTTGAAATAACTCCTGAACGTATAGATGAGCACCTTGCTTTTAAAAAAAGCTTAGCGCTACTTGAAACTATACAACGTAGGTTTAGCTTTGATGAAGAGTTAAAAAAGTTGAAAGCTCTATTAAATTGGTATATCGAGAACTACGACTGGACCTTTAAGAATGCAGTTATGAAACGTCATAACAGTATTGGTAGGATAAGAACAAAGATCAAAAAAGATAAGAAGTTATCGATTGATGAGATGCTTACTTTCTTCGACTCTTTTACCGAGAAAGATTCAATGTTTAGTGAAGTCGCCATTGTTCAATTCTATATGGCCGGGCGTGTTTCAGAACCTGCGGGGCTTACGAAGAATTGCATACATTTAATCAAAGGTTATCTTGAGATAAAATATGTTGCAGTTTGGGGCAAAGATAAGCACTTTATTGAGCTGAAGGATTCTCCCAAGAGTGGGAATGATAGATATTGCTATTACCCTAAAGTTGTTAAAGAGATTTTAGAGCGTCGAATGCCTAAAGCCATTTCTTTTAATGGGCATGATTTCCTTTTTCATAAAGAGGGTAGACCTTTGAGTTATCGTGAAATTCAATATCACTATAACAAGTCTTTAAAAAAGGCAGGGCTTTCGGATAGATTTAGTTCAACTCAAATCATGAGGCATAGCATGGCCAATATAACGAGAGCAGTGACTGGAAGTTTAGATGCGGCTCAAGCAGTTACAGGTCATAAAGATCAAAAACTTGTCGATAATCTCTATTCTCATGTACCAAGTCATGCTCAAAAAATAGCAGTAAATGATGTTGAGAAGCATTTCATGTCTTTGAATCGCCATGGGATTAATGAGGTGAAGCTGGCCATCGTAAAATGAAGAAAGTTGTGTTCAAAGGTGTTCAAGTTAATTTTGGGCAAAAAAAAGCCCCTGATAACAGGGGCTTAATTTAAATTGGTACTCCCAAGGGGATTCGAACCCCTGTTACCGCCGTGAAAAGGCGGTGTCCTAGGCCAGACTAGACGATGGGAGCATTTTCGGATTTGCCATTTTATTGAAGAGTTAAAATGGCAAATCCGAAATACTTCCTGGTAGTACCAAAAAACAAAAGTGGTGATCCCGCTGTGACTCGAACACAGGACCCTCTCCTTAAAAGGGAGATGCTCTAACCAACTGAGCTACAGGACCAACTTCTTTTGAGTGGTCCAAATTAATGTGCTTGGGGAAAATTGTCAATGGATAGGTTGATATTTCATCAAATTTAAGTAGTTTTTTTATGGGTAGGGTTGCTGATATTGTGCGTATCAGCTAGATTCTGGACTAATCTAAAACTACTAATGAGTGATAAGAAGATGAACCAAAGTCATGAGTTAACTACTGAACTCAACAACAAGCGAGTATCCTTGCATACTCTTGGGTGCCGTCTCAACTTCTCTGAGACCGGTTCCATCGCTGATGGCTTCGTCAAAAGGGGCTACTCAGTTGTTGACTTTGGCGAGCCAGCTGAAGTGACTTTCATCAACACCTGCACGGTTACTGACGGAGCTGACTCTACTTGCCGCAACCTGATTCGCAAGGCCCATCGTGCTAGCCCCGAGGGGCGCATTGTTGTTGCTGGATGTTATGCGCAAATGGATGCTGAGAGAATTTCTAAGATGGTAGGGGTTGATCTCGTTCTTGGAACATCTGAAAAATATAAAGTCTTCGATTACCTCAATGAAGACGAAGTCGATACCATTCACATCGATAAGTCGACCTCATTCTATGAAGCCGCAACTACCCAGGCTGAGGGCCACACACGGGCCTTTTTAAAGATCCAGGATGGTTGCAACTACGTTTGCTCCTTCTGTATTATCCCTCAAGCGCGAGGACGTTCTAAGGCCATTTCCATCGAACAAGCAGTGCTAAATGCTAAGAAAGTGGTTGATCAGGGGTTTAAAGAAGTGATTCTGACCGGTGTTAATATTGGTGAGTATGAAGTCAATTCAGGTGAGAGGCTCACTGATCTCGTGAAAGAGCTTGTCGCGATCGATGGGCTTGAGCGCTTAAGGCTCTCCAGTGTTGAACCCAATACCATTACTGACGAACTTCTTGATGTCTTCTCTAGCTCTTCAAAGTTCCTTGAGCATTTTCATATTCCCCTGCAAAGTGGAGATGATGAAATCCTTAGGCAGATGCGTAGGCGCTATACTGTCGAAGAATACAGGAATATTATAAATAAAGTGATTACTCGCTTTCCCAATAGTGGAATTGGAGCTGATATTATCTGTGGTTTTCCCGGTGAAGACCAAGCTCAGTTTGAAAATACTTATAATCTCTTAAAAGAGCTGCCCATAACTCACTTCCATGTTTTTCCCTACTCAAGCCGGGTCAATACAACAGCGGCCCGTATGCCAGATCATATTCAGCACGGAGTAAAGAAAGAGCGGGTGCATGCTCTAAGAACGCTGGGAGAAGCTAAATTGAATCTCTTTGCTGAAGATCAAGTAGGAAGCTCCAACGAGGTTCTCTTTGAGAGGAAGAATGACCTAGGCTTTTGGGAAGGGTATACAAGAAATTATATTCGCGTGCTCGTTGAAAGTGATAGCGATTTAAAGAACCAAATTCGCCCCGTCTTTTTAAAAGATCATGACGGGACGCTTAGAGGTGAAATTTTAAATTAGAAGAAATCTTTTATAAACTTAATCTCGCTTCTTTCTGGGCCATAGGCCAAAATACCTACTTTGATCCCAATACCATCTTCAACTAATTTTATATAGCTCTTTAATTCTTCAGAGAGGTCATCACCTTTGAAGTCATCCTTAAATGCAGGTACATCGTGAAGAACTGGCTCCACTGCTGTGAGATCAATCCCAGGGTAGGCGCAATCAATTATTTCGCCCTTATACCTGTAGCCAGTACAGACCTTAATACCTTCAAGACCAGAGAGGACATCGACTTTCGTCAAAGCGATAGACGTAATATTTGATGCTTTCACAGCGTATTTAAGAAGGGGAAGATCGAGCCATCCACAGCGCCTCTTTCTTCCTGTGGTTGCACCAAACTCATTACCAATTTTCTGAATCGTATCACCAAGTTCAGTGAAGAGTTCCGTTGGAAAGGGGCCTTCACCAACTCTTGTGGTGTAGGCCTTAGTGATGCCGAGAACTTCGTCAACATACTTTCCGGGCAATCCGGCTCCGGTGTAAATACCACCGGCCGAAGTGCTCGATGAAGTGACAAAGGGGTAGGAGCCATAGTCCACATCAAGAAGGACACCTTGGGCACCTTCATAGAGAATTTTCTTATTCTGAGTAACGGCCTGATCAATCAAGCTAAAAGTATCACAGAGAAATGGCCCAATAAGTTTTCCCAGCTCGAAGAGCTCTTCAGCTTCTTGCTCGGCACTTGGATATTCAACATTGTAAAGGTGCTTAAAGAGAACTTCTTTTTCCACTAAGTTATCTCTTAGCTTTGTGATAAGAACTTCTTTGTCGAGAAGGTCTTTAAGCTTAATGCTCTTACGAGAAGTCTTATCTTCGTATGCAGGGCCTATGCCCTTGCCAGTGGTTCCAATTTTTACCGTGCCCTTCTCTTCTCTTTGTCCATCAAGAAGTCTGTTGTAGTAAGTGATGACAGAGCAATTACTTGAAATTTTGAGCTTCTTTGGAGTTATATCCACTCCGCTCTTTGAAATATCCTCAAGCTCTTTTTTGAAGGCCCTAGGGTCAAAGACAACCCCATGACCAACGATAGATTCGCAGTGATCATGAAGAATTCCTGAGGGAATAAGGTGAAGAACAATTTTCTTGTCGCCGACTATAATTGTATGGCCGGCATTATTTCCACCTTGGAATCTAACGACGAGATCACATTTTTGTCCGAGCAGATCAGTGATCTTACCCTTTCCTTCATCTCCCCATTGGGAGCCAATTATGGCGAGTGATTGCATTACGCTCTTACCTCATTAAGTAGGTTATTATTGATGAAAAATTCATTGATTTGATTGACGGCCATTTCTCCCACTCTTAGTTGAGCTTCTTCTGTTGAAGCGCCCAAGTGTGGAGTGAGGATGATATTGTCTAAACTCCGCAGAGGAGAGTCTTCTTGCAGAGGCTCTTGAGCAAATACATCAAAGCCCGCGGCCCGAATTTTCTTATCTTTTAATACTTGAAGGAGGTCATCTTCATTCACGATTCCTCCTCGACTTGCATTGACTAGAATCGAGTGAGGCTGCATCAGGTTTAAAAGGTCTGCGTTGATCATGCCCTTTGTTTGCTCCATTAGAGGAGTATGCAATGTAACGACATCACAAGTTGAAAAAATTTCTTGAAGATTTTTTGCTTTTGTTGCGTAAGGAAGATCGCTCTCTTTTACAAAGGGGTCAAAGAAGAGAAGTTCTGGTTCAAAGCCAGCAAGTCTCTTGGCAACGATTTGGCCAATACGGCCAAAGCCTACAACTCCAACTTTCTTATTCGCTAGCTCTACTCCGGTATACTTACTCTTATCCCAGCCACCACTTTTCATGGTTGCATTTGCTTGAGCTGTCTTTCTAAGAACGGTCATCATTAGAGCAATGGCATGCTCTGCTGCTGAGTTATTATTGGCCCCAGGAGTATTAGCGACTTTGACTCCCTTTGCTTGGCAGGCCAGCTTATCGATATTATCAGTGCCTTCTCCAGCGCGAATAACAAGTTTAAGGTTGGGCGACTTTTCAAGTAGCTCAGCATTTACTTTTGTTGCTGATCTAATAATTAAGGCACTGGCCGTGGGAAGAAGGGAAGCTATTGTCTCTTGAGAGTTCTTTGGCTCGGGATGAACATTGAATCCGTCGATACTCATTAAGGACTCAAAGATTGATTTATCCATGCCATCACAGACGACAATATTGGGTTGCATAGGGTGCTCCTCTTTTTGCTTCGTTAATTGGCTATTTCGCGATTATTATACGAAGGTGAGTAACCTTTGGAAACGAAAGATGGGCCTTGCAAGGAGAGAAAAATGGATAGTGAGTTGCGTCAGCTAGTAGAACCAACAAATGAAATCTTTATTCGACAGGTCAAAGAATGGGGGGAGATCCTTACAGGCTTTGAGACGAGTAATAAATATAAAGTCTTAAACTCTAAAGGAGATCAAATTGCCTCCTTGGCCGAGCGTGGCGGAGGCATTTGGAAATTCATCTTGCGTCAGGTTATGCGAAGTCATCGTAACTTGGAGATTTCAGTTTTCTCTCAATCGAGTAAAGAGATCCTCAATCTTCATAGACCCTTTTATTGGCTATTTTCAGATATGTATGTCAATGATGGTAATGGTCAAAATAGAGGTCTGGTTAGAAGCCGATTCGCTATTTTCTCTCATACTCGTGAACTTCTCGATGAGAAGGGTAAAGTCTTTGGTTATGTAAAAGCTCCGCGGATTAGGCTTTGGAATTGGAGTTTCAAAATATACGATATGAATGATGAAAAAGTTGGGATCATTTCTAAGAAGTGGGGCGGCATCTTAAGAGAGCTCTTTACCGATGCAGATCAATTTGGATTACAGTTGCCACAGTGGAGTTGGGAGAAGCGAGTTATTCTCTTTGCTTGCGCGGTAACGATCGATTTAGACTTCTTTGAAAACAAGAAAAGTAGAGAATAGAAAAAGCTGAAGATGAAAAAGGGCAAGCGACATCCTGTCTCTTGCCCCCACATCCACATCCACTACGATCGCGTGGAGCTCTTAATTCATTCTTAAATAATTCAAAGTCTCTGAAACTCCCTATGCCGTCTTCACTTGAGAATAAAGAAAGCTTTCAGTTGTGTGTGTAGAGCTTCGTTAAACATCATGTTCTGAATTGCCGACTCCTTACCTTGTCAGCTTCTGATTATAGAATAACGCATAGAACCCTCTCTATCACGTGATTTAGTCCAACACTTGCTTACGGGTAAGTTGGCCTGAGTTAGAAAACTGAGGGGAAGGAGTAAAGAAGTGGGGGCAAATGGATTTACTCGGTTACTTTATGCCACCGCAATTAACGTCATGGAGGAGTGAGCCCAAGTGTTGCTGGAGTTTTTCTAAGAGGGTAGGAGTAACTTCCATTTGACGGTACTTAACTTCAGTCAAATCAAAGATTCTCTTGGCCATACGAGTGTGTTCTTTATCTTGATGTTTGTCAGAAAGAAAAACAATTTCAGAAACTTTCTTAGAAGCAATAAGCTTAGCACATTCATTGCAGGGAAAGAGGGTGACATAGCATACGCTTCCTGTCAGTGACCGAGGAGCATGGAGAATAGCGTTGGCTTCCGCATGAACGACATAGCCGTACTTAGTATTCTCTAAACCTGATTCTAGGTCTTTAGTCCATGGAAGTTTAGACTCATCAATTCCAGCGATAAAACCATTATAGCCCATGCTTATTTGATGATTATCACTGTCAACAAAGACTGAGCCGACTTTTGTTGAGGGATCTTTAGAGCGAAAGCTTGCCATCATTGCTTGAAGCATGAAGTACTCGTCCCAAGATAGAGGAGCTGTTACTTCAGTCATATGTTATTTCCTGTGATTTGAAATAGCTTTTCGCAAACTTCCATTATTCTCTTATTATACTTCTCTTCAACTGCATACCTGACTTGGTCTTCTCTATGCCTTGCTTGGGCCTTCAGCTCAGACCTAGCATCCTTTGTTTTTAATTTTCTTATGTCCTCATACATCAAGAAGAGATCCTGCCAGTCATCGTGCTTAGGATCAACTGGAGTAAAAAGGGGAAGAAGGTTGGCCAGGCGTAAGCATGCTTCCGAGGTTTCACATTGTCCTTGCAGGGTTGCCATGCTGATGATGCGAATAC